>JAZSFM010000143.1:0-18619 GCA_045532215.1 Eubacteriales bacterium
ACTCCTTGGCTCACAGACCGACATGGCTCCGATCCGACTTATCTCGATAAAGCGCGCGAGCGAGTGCGATTTTTTGCGCTTCACCGCCCGATACGTTTACGCCTTCATCGTCAAAGTGCTTGTAAATCGGCGTTTCGAGTCCCTTGGGCATCGTGTCGTAACGCTCGCCAAGACCGACGCCGCGCAAGCATCTTTCTGCCCTTTCGGCATCCCAAGTTTCGGAAGAGGAAACGTTGTTGCCAAGCGGCAGAGCCAAGAGCGAAAAATCTTGGAAGACGACCGAGAAAAGATCGAGATACTGACGGTAATCGTATTTGCGAATGTTAAAGTCATTCATAAATATCTCGCCCTCGGTGGGATCATATAGACGGCACATCAGCTTGATAAATGTGGTCTTTCCGGAACCGTTCATTCCAACAACCGCAAGACGTTCGCCTACCTTGAAGGTCATATTGACATTTTTGAGCGCGTACTTATCGCTACCTGCATATTTGAAGCTGACGTTGCGGAATTCCACATCGTATTTTTTGTCGCTGCGCTTCTCTACTGCAAGAGTACCTTGATACATATCGTTGGGGATATCGAAATACTCTAAATACAGTTTGAGGAAGGGTTCGTTCTCCTTGACGGAGGATGTCAGTGTTTGCACAAGGTTTTGCAAATATCCAGCAAAATTCCCGAGATATCCCGAATATTTGATAATACTACCAACCGGGAAAGCACCGATCGAGCAGTAAAAGCAAATGAAGAGATAGTTGAACAGAGTACTCATACTATTCAGTGTCCAGCGTGGCACGCCGAGCTTGAAGTTAAACATATTGGCATCCGAAAACACCTTGAGGTGGTCTTGGTTGAATTTTGCTTCGATCTTTTCTATGAGGCTGGACTGACGGTAAATTCTTGTATCCATCCCGTTATAATTGCGGTATCCCTTTCCATATCGGTTTTCGTCAAGCAACATTTCCGAGGCTTTTTGCCATCTTTGGGACATCTGTTTATTAGCGTTTCGACTCCAAAAGAAGCGCAACAAAGAGAACAGAATCATTCCGCCAAGCAGAGCAAGCCCCTGCCAATAAAAGTCGGCCGCAACAATCTTCGCTATCATTTCCACCAAAAGGATCAAAGAAAGCGCGAGGTTGATAACGCAGGCCATCAAGCGCTCTACGTCCCCTCTCATACGGCGAATGCCATATCCGTTAACGCTTCCATTCTCAATGATCTTTCGTCTCAAAGTTCGGATGTCGGGGTCTTCTAACTTTTCGTAATCCAGAGACAGCGTTTTTTTGTTAAACGCCAATGCCTCGTTGTTATCTCGCTTTTCGCCTTGCATTGTCCGGGCGTGGACGATGATGGCACCGACAATACGGATAAACAAATTGCCGAACAGCGTGATTACAACAAGCGTGAGTACGGATCGCTTTCCTCTGCCCTCGTAGAGGGCTGTGACGATTTCCGCCGACATCCAAAGATTGAAGTAGGGGGAGATGGAATTAAAAACAGCATTCAAAAAGCAAACGGGAAAATAAGCCTTATTAAAGGAGTTGTAGAGTTTGAGGGCTCGCATAGTTACATTGTCTTTACGCATTGATCTCGCCCTCCTTATAGTATTTTGCTTGCACCCCGAACATATAGGCATACTGTCCGTTCTTCTCCATCAGTTCATCGTGCGTACCGCTTTCGGTAATCACGCCGCCCTCCAAAAGAACGATGCGGTCACAAAAGCGCGTGCTTGCAAAGCGGTGAGAAATATAGATTGAGGTCTTATCCTTTGTCAAATCTCTATATTTCAAATAAATTTTGTTTTCGGCAATCGGATCAAGTGCGGCGGTAGGCTCATCCAAAATAAGCATATTGCCGTTTTTGTAAATGGCGCGCGCCAACACAAGCTTTTGCATCTCGCCGCCTGAAAAGTCAACGCCGTCATCATAGATGCCCTTCATCAGGTGGGTATCCATACCGTTTTTAAGACCCTCAACTTTTTCCCAAATGCCCGAGTCCTTCATTGCGGATATGGCATCCTCTCTTGCCGTGGGGCGTTCGAGGTCTGCACTTGCAACGAATTCAAATACGGTAAAAGGAATCGGACGTATTTCTTGGAACACGGCAGAGACCATGGAATAGTATTCTTCAATGTTGTATTCGTCAATTTGCTTGCCGTTTATCAAAATCTCACCCTTGGCAGGTCTGTAAAATCCGCAAATAAGTTTCACAAGAGTGGTTTTACCTGCACCGTTGATACCCACGAGTGCCAAGCTCTCGCCTGCTTGCATGGTAAGGTTGATGCCTTTGAGGGTAAAATCCTCGGCGCCGTCGTATTTGTACCAAACGTCGCGCAATTCTATGGTGACAGCACCCGTAGGAAGCTCGCAGCCCTTGCCATGGTTGTATTGGTTGGGGTAATCGAAAAATTCGCGATAGTATGCGATCTTATCGCCTCTTTCTCTCAGTTTTACCACAGCCGCAACAATACCTTGCATAAAGCTTGCAATGGTACCGACAATGCCGAAATAAAATACAAAATCACCGGCGGTAAGTTCTCCTGCAAACAGCAACCCAATCAGCACGGCATAGGCAACGCTGTTTTGTATGAATGCCAACAAACCTGCAAGCATTTTTGCAAAAAGGGCGCGCTTGTAGCTTTTCTCGTGCCACATTCTAACGTAAGCGCGGTAGTCCGCCAGCATTTTGTTGAGCCAATCCTCAAGCCCGTATAATTTAATGTCCTTTGCAATCTGCAACTCTTGAGAAAGGCCCTCAAGGTATCTACACTTGCGAGAGGCCTTGCCCCAATTGTGTCGGTTCTTGTTGTAATATTTGCCCTGCCAACGAGTGGTAAAATAAGAAAGGACAGATGTAGCAATTACCACAACCAAAATAAGAGGATTGATAATAGCAAGCAGGGATGCGTAGGTAAAGATCCCCAATACCTGGCGCAATGCCATTGACAGATCTTCCCAAATGAACTCAATAGAGGCATTTCCCTCTCCGGCATCGCCCCAAGCGTGACCGCTGATCTCCTTAAACGCCTGCTTTTCGGTGTTTTCGTAATCCACCTCGTAGCTTTCAAAGTATACCATTTTGGATTGATAGATGTTGGTTGGATAATAGCGCAACTTATAGCAATATATGTGCATGAAATTGTTGAGAATATCAAGCACAAGTGTTGTCATAATAAATGCGACAACGATCCACGCAATCTTGGAAAATGGCTCTCCCATACCGATGCTATCGATCATATATTTAGAAAGATACGAAGAGATCAAGGGTGAGACGAGAGATATCGGTACGTTAGCAAAGATGAAAAAGACAAACCGCTTGTCAATTTTCCATAAGTTTTTAATCGCCCACGCAAGAGAGCTGACAGTTGAATACTTCCGCTCTTTTTTAGGGGCTTTTTCTTTTTTACTCATAGTGACCTCCTGTTGGTTTTGTGCATCGTAATTGTAACACAGGAAAATATAAAAAAGTGCAATTTGTTGTCAAATGCTCGAAATTTGATGCGAATTGCACTTTTTCTGTTTTTATTGCGGTAGAAGGACCTCTGTGGAGAATGCTCCATCCTCACTTGCGCGCGTTAGATATCCGCCATACTTTTTCACAATAGCATCAACGCGAGCAAGACCGAATCCATGTCCCTCGCCTTTTGTTGTTTTGAAGCTTTGCTTCTTCTTTCCTTCCGCGGTGTTGGTAACGGAAAGATAGAGGTAGTTGCCTTTCATCTCCATATAGATGCGGATAAGACGCTCCTCTTCGGGGAGAGATGAACAAGCCTCAATGGCATTGTCAAGCAGATTGCCAAGAACGATACATAGGTCAAGCTCCGATACCGACAGAGACACGGGGATGCGCGCTTCGGCTTTTACTTTTATATTCTTTGCGGTGGCAATGGAGAGTTTGCTATTCAGTATTGCATCCGCCATCCGGTTGCCCGTTTTGATAACGGTCTCAACGTGTGTCAAGTCGTCGTCAAGCATATCGAGAAAGCGGTTGACTTCCTCATATTCTCCGTTTTGCATATGTACCTTCATGGTTTGAATGTGGTGTCTGTAATCGTGACGCCATCCACGCATTTTGCGGTACATATTTTCTACCTCGGCGTAGTGCTTTTTGAGTATCTCTTCTTCGGCAGCGGCAACTCTTTTTGCAATCAGTTTATCAAATAACATACATATCCTCACAAAAATTTAATCAAGGCGGCATGCACCTCATCGTACATTCCGCGGCTGATGGGAACGAGATCGCCGCTTACCATTGTAATGTCGGTGCGAGTGATCTTTTTTACGTATTTGAGATTGACGATATAAGAACGGTGAACCTTGATAAAGGTCTCGTCAAGCTGCTCGGCAAACTTTGCCAAAGAGATGCGAGAGCGATAAACACCCGATGTAGTATGCGCCGCAACGTGAACGTTTTCGGATTCCACATAATAAATATCCGCAAGTGAGACTTTTACATCTCCTTCGGGAGAGGAAAGAAGCACCGCTCTTTGGCGATAGGTCAGGTTGCTCACCGCGCGGTCGAGAACAGGCATCAGCTTTCTTTCGTCTGCGGGCTTAATGAGATAGTGCAAAGCCGACACATCGAAGCCGTCGCTGAAATACTCATAGTATCCCGTGATGAAAACGATTTGTACGGTGGCATTTTCCTTTCGCACCGCCTTTGCAAGCTCAACGCCGCTCATTCCGGGCATTTCAATATCAAGAAGAAGGATGTCAAAATCCTTTTCCTCGGCGTAATCCAAAAGAAACGCTTTTGCACAAGGATAGGTTTTCGTTTCGATGGCATGCCGATTCTTTTTCGCCCACGTTGTAACCACATTCGATAAATATTCAATTTGGTTCGCTTCATCATCGCAGATCGCAATTTTTAGTTTCATATTGTTACTTTCCTTTGGCAAACGTATCGAAGTATATTCTTGTTACGTTTATTATACCATAAGAAAATGAATTTGTCCATAGCAAAATGGTTGATGTAAAAACCTATGTGTGTGCCATCGCCACTGTTTTACGCTGATCATCCGCGTTAAGAGCAAAAAGAAAAAGTGAGCCGTCTGCTAGAATCAGATGGCTCACTGATTGCGTGAAGTCGAACTTCACAATAAAGTGATTTGCCGTGGGAAACCATCTTAGGTTTCCACACTCTCATTATACAATACTCTACTTGTTTTGTCAATGCTTTTAGAAAATGATTTAGTATGCAATAAAAAGTTCAAGTATATCTATTTTGCAAGACTAATTTTCATCATCTTCGCGCCAAATATTAAAATCCATTCGCTCAGCTCTCAACTCTGCCACCAAATCGGAAATGTTAACACCGAAATTGTTGATCGACATTTGAGGAAGCGGTGCGTGGATATGGCTGAACACATCCAGCAGATCTTTTTCATAGCTCTTATCAAAATGCGAACGGTTAGCAAAGAGCATTCGTATGCGCATATCTTCGAATTCGTTATTGCGCATATCCTTGATCACCTCTAGCAGTTCCGTAAAGGATGCTTTCATGGGATACGCAAAGGATTCGTCGATCATCGTTTCGTATGCTTCAATAAAGTAGTTTACAGGAGCAAAAATGTCGCTTTGTTCACAATCCAAATCACTCCTCCATCTTTCCCAGCAGTCCTTCCATGTTGCTCCCGTCTGATTTCGGATGATGGGCAGTATTTTTTGATATGCACTTTGTGAAATGCCAAAACCTTGCCGGCGCCTTTCTTGGTAGAATCGCCCCAATGCATCTCGCATACAAACTCTCGCGATCAAAACGGCGGCGTTTGGAAAATCCTCTTCCATAAACGCAATCACCGAACCGTCCGCATCGCACATCACTCTTTTTATCGTTTCTTTGTCGTGTAGACGACCGTTGAATGTCTCGATCGACGAAAGCTCGTTGATATCAAGAATATCCAAGAGGTACCTATCCTTTTTGTTGGCGCCACAAGCACAGATCAAGCATCGCCACTGATTTTGAAACAAAAACGGGATGTAAAAAAGAGTTTCTTCGAGATGATAGGTTTTGATACTCTCCCGAAGCTTTTTCACAAGATCGGCTTTATGTTGCTCTTCCGGCAATCTATCTGATTTCCCATCCAACAAATCTACCATTGTTTTCAGTTCGCGCGACCCGGACGCTTCCGAAAAGCCTCCTTGTTTTGCTAATGATTTCATCGTAGCTGTTGGATCAATCAGCATCTTTGCAGCGGCAATTCTTGCTTTTCTCCCTTGATTGAGTTCCGGAGGATTCCCAACCGTATAAACCTTTTTACATTTTTGGCAAATAAAACGTTTTTTATAAATTATGATACAGGTATAGACACCCTTAATATCATTGTAAAGCGTGCGAAGCGGTATCTTATCCTTGTATTCCAATGCCCCTCCGCACCCTTCTTTTTGGTCATTGCAAACTCTCGGTTTTCGATCTGCACGATATAGGACGTGTCTTTGAGGAATTACGGGGCCCTTTCCATCAACGCCTACGGGAATATCTTTGAGGATTTTATACCTTTTGACATCTTCTGTAAAGTGCATATCGTTTTCCCTTTCTTTTGTTATCCTTACACTTATATTTTATCATATTTATACCCAAAAGTCAATGAAAATAAAATTCCCCCACTTAATTTGGAATCAATCGCAAGGGTATATCATCTATTCTGACCCTGTTTTTGACAAAAACAGAGTATAATACTTATGCCAGGCAGAAAGGAAATTAAATGCCAAAACTTCCCTTTGTGTCGGTTCCTCTGCCGGACGAATTGCTCTATTCTTATTTGCTGCGACTCTCAATCGCAAATGGATTTGATGACATCAGAGACTTCATAGAGCACTATGTTTTCCCATCTGACGAAAGCAAAAAAAGATCTCACATTAAAATTTCGTACGATGTTCAAGACGATCTCTATCGTTTTGCCGCTTCCGTGTGGAAAACGGATGCGAATCAAACACTGTCATTTTATCTGAAAACATCACTGTTTCACGGAATCGCTCCTTTATGTTCCTCATGCAGTATGTCCTGTTATGTCGGATCGCTTTCCAAATACCGAAATCCCTCCAAGCTACTTTCATCATCTTATGCAATGATCTCGGAACTGCGTTTTTGCCAGCGGTGTCAAGATAGTGACCTTAATCGGTATGGTTATTTTTACTATCACCGTGCACACCAGATGCCGGGAGTGACCGTTTGCCACAAGCACGGATGTGTACTCCACGTATACGATGGAAAGCGCGGCAAAGAAACGAAGATGCCGATCATCTCACGCCCGCTATCTTCCCATTCCAAAAGTCACGAATATGCGATCTTTTGCAAAGAATTTCTCGAGGCAGAGTTAGAATGTGATCTCACGGCAATAACGGACGCGATCACAAGAAAAATTTGTGAGCTTGAATATCCACCGGAAGGTCACTTACTCACCGAACAGATGAAAGATTACAGTGCACTAATGAGAGATGCACCCGAAGAGATCATCAAATCCATTCGACAAAACGAACACCCGCATGCTGACTCGCTTTTGATGCTTCTTCTTTATTTGTTTCGCGACGCATCGAGTTTGAAGGCCTATCTGAGACCAAAGTTTGAGACCAGGAAATCTTTCGAGAAAACACTTACAGACAAGCACACGCTTCTCTCATCCTTTCGGGAAGACATTGTGGAATTGCAATGCAAGGAATGCGGGAACTGTTTCTTATCTACACCGAATCGGATCCTTTCGGGGTGGGGATGCCCGAGTTGTGACAGCAAAATGGATGACGTAACGCTTTTCCAACACTTATTTGAGGCGTGTTTAGGAGAAACTTTTGAATTGCTCTCTGACTTTCAGTCCAAGGGGCAGCCCGTTCGTGTACGGCATCTATCATGCGGAAAAAAATTTGATACTTCTGTACAGCGCTGTCTAAAGCATCACTTGAAATGCCGTTGTGAATACACCCTTGCTGAGAAAATGGTAAGAGAGAAAGTCGAAAGCCGAGGGAATTTTGAACTGCTTGAATTCAAAACCTCTATGCAAACAATCCTGTTGCGTCATAAAGCTTGTGGAAACACTTTTCGCGTGATGTATCACCCTTTCATAAAAGATCCACGATGCAGTATTTGTCAACGATTGAGGAATAACCGCCATTTTTCAAACGAAGAATTTGTTCAAAAGGTCTTCGACTTGGTTGGTGACGAATACACACCGGAAGATCCATACGAATCGGCTAAAAAAAGAATTCTGATCCGCCACAATCGCTGTAATACCCTCCAAGTATATTCACCGGAACAATTTCTCCATGGGCAGCGATGTAAGCGTTGCAATCCAAAATGTTCCGAAAAAGAGTTTGTTTGGAATGTATGGCATGAATCCTCCGGAGAATACACCGTTATAGGATTACACCGTGATTATGCAAATATTTTGAATACCAAAACAGATGAGAAGATAACATTGAAAAGACAGTTTGCACTCCAAGAACTACGCCGTCCAACGCAATCCAATTATCTCCCGCTGGAAAAACGCAATTCAAAACCAAACAACAAACCAAACGAGAATGGGCAATCCGCATAGGGACCAGCAAAATCAATCAACGGAAAGGAAAAGAAAAATGAAATTACCAATTGTACTAAAAATAAAGGAAGATGAAATTTTGTATTCTTATCTGTTACGGCTATCCCAAGCCAACGGATTTAATGACCTACGTGATTTTCTTGGAACGACAAAAATTTTGCCACTCTATGAAAATCCAAAAAACGCATATCGCATTGTGCGGTACGATATCCATAATGACTTGTACCCTCTATTAGAAGTAACAGAAGTATCCCCAACTGGTGCAGCGGAGCTGTATCGAAAAACCTCTCTGTTTCCGATTGTAACTCTCACGTGTAGCAAAGCCATCTCTTCACATCGGATCGGGATGCTCTCCCGATACCGAGGTCAAGCAAGTCTTATCACACCTCTCTCTGATATCTTTCAAGAATTGAAATTCTGCCCGCAATGTCGAGAAGAGGATCTCGCAGAAACCGGAGAATGGTATTATCGCCGTTCTCATCAGATTCCCGGCGTTGCCGTCTGCCACCGTCATGGGTGCGCATTACATCGATACCAAGGTGAGAGAGAATCGGAGTTAGATCCCAATCAGCCTTCAACAGAGATGAACGTTCAAGAAAAAAGCCGGGAATATGCCGTACTTGCCCATGAGCTATTGATCGCCGATCTTTCATGTGACGTCGAATCGATTGCCAAGGCGATCCTCTCCCGAATGAAAGAGCAGGGTTATTCAAAACAAACAACAGAACGTCTGCAAAAAGATATGGGAGCTTATGCCGCTCTATTAAACGCCCCCTTAAAATCCTTCTTTCGATATTTCCCGCCAAAAAGCCAATGTGATATGCAGACCTGTCACAGCTTGATCCTCTTTCTATTTGGAGACATCAAAACACTTCTCGCCTATCTAACCAAAAAATCTCAATTGCCTGGCATCGAAAAACAGATCGACGAAAAATACGAGTTGATGTCCCCGTGGAGAGAGAATCTGCTCGAGTTTCAATGCCGTTCCTGCCATCATTGCTTTTTGACAACACCCCACCGGTTGCAAGGCGGTTGGGGATGCCCCGTTTGTGATGCAAAACAAACTGACCAAGAGTTGTTTCGGCATCTATTTGATACTATAGCCTGCGGTGATTACGAGTTGTTAAGTTTTTCGAGTATGAAAGAGTCAATCACCATTCAACATCACGCTTGCAACAGAGTGTACTCCGTACGACCAAGAGTGTTTTTAGAGGAGTCTGCAAGGTGTGCCTGCGGAAAGGCGTCTTCTCGAGAGGAGATTGAACATCGCCTCGCTCTGCTTGGAGATTTTGAACTACTCAATTTTCAAGAAACAGAAAAAACGCTCCATCTTTTGCACAAAGATTGTGGCTTGGAGTTTTCAGCAAATTATAGTCGTTTCATTCGTCATCCAAATTGCAAACATTGCGAACATCTTACAAAATCAGAACAGGATTTTCAAAATGAGATTTATGACTTGGTTGGAAATGAATACAAGTTGGTCAGTCCATATCTGGGGAGAAAAATCGATGTGCAAATTTGGCACTCTGTATGTGGTACAGTGCAGACCTATAAACCGCACAAATTTCTCTCCGGTTCCCGTTGTTCGAAGTGCCATCAACGGCTAACATACTTAGATTTTTGCAATATCGTCAAGGACGTTTCCTTTGGCATATATACCATTGACCAACAGATCGGCAACTACGATGCAATAATTCGCAACACGCAAACCGGAAGGTCAAGAAAAATGCCAATCGTGCGTGTGATGCAAGAGCTATTTCGCTTCAAGCCATCAACAATCCTGCCGTTAGAAAAACGAAATTTGAAAGTTTCTCTAACACCAATGGTGAGCAGACGCGTAATGGAATGGCTGTTGAAAAACTTTCATCCAGGAGAACCCTTTTCAATCCGCCAAATCAACATCCCCGAAATGGATCCCAAACAATTATCGAAAACGGTTCAAAATCTTCATCGTTCAAAAAAAATAGAAAGAATAAGTTATGGTATTTATATGATACCGCCAGAAAAGGAGAATTAGAATGCCAAGAATAACAGAAGAAGGCAAGCTTCGTCAAGGTCGTGGGACTGGAACCGGAGCTAACTACAAGCCGTGGATTAAGATCCGCGAGGTGAACAGCATTGGTACCGCCTCGAGCGTCATGGATTATAAAACAGGACGGCCGATAGAACTATTGTCTCAGGGGGAGGTGTATTGCTATTACATCCTTCGTTGGGATGATACCGTAGAGGACATCCGCGAGCAGTTTCCGCTGGAGCTGGATCGAACGCTGGAGATTGCCGATAAGTTGGGTTACCGACATCCAAAGGATCGCCGAACCCGTATGACTACAGATATGCTCGTTACGCGCACCAACGGAACACTTGAATCGTATAGCATCAAAACAGACCGAAGTGTGCTGGAGAACGAGAGAATGCGTGAAAAGCTATTTCTCGAAAAATTGTATTGGGAATCACAAGGGATCCCTTTTCACATTTGCATGAAAGAAGACGTAAATCTCATTTATGTACAAAACATCATGGACGTCGTTTCTTGTTACGACCCGTCCCGCGTACAGGATGCCCACGGAATGATTCGATACCTGATCGCGCACAAAAAAATATCCGTGGATATGGTGTCTTCTTTGCTGAATTATGATACTTTAATCGCCCAATATAAAGAATTGATTCCGCCAAGTTTGCTTGGCTCTTTACTATGCCCATCTGTGCCAAAAAAAGGAGATAGAAATGGAAAGACATGAATTCATTGGAAGAATCATCCGAGACGGACAAATTCGCTATCGGATCCTTCATTACCACCGAGAGCAATTTGTTTTGTGCCAACTGGACACGAGTCGACTGAATTTGCAATATTGCTCGGCTGAAGCAATATATCGAACGATTAGAAACCGTACTGCGGTCATTGAGGATGAAACTGATTATAAAATCATGGATTTTGAGCGATTGTCCGAAAAACAAAAACTCGCCTTTCAAAAACGAAAAGAAATCGTTATGGCTATTGAAAAAGCCTATGGTCCTTCCTTTATGGAATTAACGGGCAAAACGCATAAGACTTCGTTTTGTGATATTTGCAATCGATACGAGATCTCACCCAATGCAGCTTGGAAGTATATTCGCAATTATTTGCAAAGTGGCTTCAACGATTGTTCACTTTTAGATCACCGCGCTTCAAACTTAAACAATCGAAGCAAGGTATATAACTACAAAAAGAAGCCTGGGCGTCGCTACCCTGATCGACCTGTAAGAGGTGTGGCATTGACCGAAGAACATCTGTACAACCTTTCAATCGGACTGAATGAATTCAAAAGCGGACGAGAACAGACACTCAAAAATGCGTATATCTCTATGCGAGCAAAATGCTATATACAAAGCGTAGGACCCAACGGTCAGTATGTTTTTAAGCCGGAGTCCGAAATTCCCACATATCGACAATTTGTGAACTACTGCAACAAACGTTTAACCGCAGAAGAAAAACGCGTATTAAAGACAAGTAAATCCGAGGAAAGGAATGATCACCGCCTCCTAATAGGAACATCATCTTCAAAAGCCAACCGTCCAGGAGCGATCGTAGAAGTAGATGCGTTGGAGATGGATTGCGCTATTGTTTCCGAATATAACCAATCTCAGTGTGTTGGTCGTCCCATACTGTATATGATGATCGACTGCTATTCCAGAGCGATTGTCGCTTTTTCTCTCTCTTTTGAAAACAACTCTATGATCGGACTTACCAACCTACTTTTGAATCTTGCAGATAACAAAAAAGCTTTTTGTGCAAAATATGATATCCCATTGCACGATGAGCTCTACTGGCCCTCAAATTTTATCCCCAATGAAATACGCTGCGACAGAGGATCGGATTTCAAAAGCGATCTATGTTCTGCTGTTTGTCAGCGCTTAGGAATCAATCGAACTCTCGTTCCCGGCGGTAGCGGTTCCATGAAAGGAGTAATTGAGCGATCCTTTGGTCAGCTTCAAGGTCAGCTTCGCCCTGATTTAGAGGGGAAAGGGTTGATCACCAAACGCCACGATTCCAAACATCATCAACAGGCGATTTACACATTAAAGGAAATGACACAGTTCGTTATTTCTTTTATAATCGCCCACAACATGAAAGCCTTGACCGAATATTCGCCAAGCAAAGATATGCTGAAAAAGTTGAATGGTGATCCGCTAACCCCGCTTTGGCTTTGGACCTATGGTTGTAATAAAATGGGAACTCCACGCATGATCCAACCGACACAAAAAAATCAATTCATATACGATTTGATGACGGAGGAAACCGCAAAACTTTCAAGACGAGGCTTGTTTATCAACGGCTTGTATTATTATATTCCCGATGATGAAAAAATGCGTCATAGAGTTTTGGCGCTGCTGGATAAGAAAGAAGATATCGTTGTTCGTATAGATCCTCGGTATGTTGGAGCGATCTATTATTATCGTGATAATACCCTTTATAGAGCACCTATAAACGCCGAACTGTCCGGAGACGAAGAATATGCCAATATGACACTTTTAGAATCAGAAAAATTTTATGAAGAAAAGAAAAAACGAGAAGCAAAGGAAAAAGCCTATAACCTGGATGTTGACACTGCACATCATATAATCCGCAAACAAATTGGAGAACAAAAGAAGCCATCTGGGGTTTCCAAGACCAAAAACATGCGAGATGCAAGAGCGAAAGAAAAAGCAAGAAAAAACAAAGAAAACCGACTGGAAAACCATTTTGAAGAATCTTATATTGGCCTAAGTGATATCCCAAAAACTTTGCCTATGGAAAGTAAGATTCTTCCTACGACGCAAAAAAACAAACCCAAGGATATTGGCGAAGCAATCGCACAATTTAACGAATGGGATGAGGAGGATTTTGACGATGTATAACTATGTATCCGTTTCTTCGGATAAAAACCAGTATTCTGACTTTGATCTGGATACTCAAAACTGTGTGCCCGCACGATATGTCAAATCCAAGCTGAGCCTTGACAATGGGAACATGTTGATTGAGGCACTTCCTCCACCGAGATCCCCAAAAGCAATCTTAGCAGCATACAAAAAGCCCGTGCCCGGATATTACGTAGATGACATACAATCAATGTCACAATATGAGAAGATGCTTGCTATTCGAACGCTTCGACAATACAGAAGTCCCTTGCCCTTTCATAACATCCTGGAATCACAATTTCACCTAATGCTCGTCGAATCCTATCGTAACAGACGTTGCCGTGCCATTTCTCCTGATTGTATAAAAATCACAAAAGAGAATCGGGAGGAAGTAACCGATATAGTTGTTCAAGGAAAAATTGCCTCTGCCGCAAATGCAGGATGCGCTCTAATTGGATATTCTGGATGCGGAAAATCTTCCGCATTGGAAATCCTACTTTCAAACTACCCCCAAGTAATTGAACACGTAACAGACACCGCGTTAAGACTAACGCAAATCGTCTATCTCCCAATAGTATGCCCGACCAATTCCAACTTTTCCGCTCTTTATTCCGAAATCGGTGCCGCTATTGATCGAGCACTTGGAAACACCGAGCAGATTTATGAGTCACAAGTCAACAAACACAAGACGCTTCCCGCCAAAGCAAACTACATCTGTGACTTGATCGAACGCTTTGCTATCGGCTGCATTATTTTCGATGAAATCCAACTGATTGATTTCAAAGGTCAAAAGGAAAATTCTTTTGAAAGCTTGCTGACAATCGTAAATAAGACCAAAGTTGCACTGTTAACAGTAGGGACTGAGGATGCTCTTGAAAAAATGTACCCCAATTTACGCACCGGACGACGTGCAGGTTCCTTCATTGATGCAAGCAGATATTGTGCGATGCAAACACTTTTTGATTTTATCGTAACTGATCTTTTGCAATATCAATGGATTGACCATAAAATTGAACCCACCCCAGAGATATTAGATGCTTTCTATCAAGTAACCGGCGGGATCATTGATCAATTGATTGGTGTGTATATGTTTACGCAAATTGACTATTTATTAGCCTCAAGAGGCAATACTATCAATTCCAAGCAAATACTAAAAGTGGCAAAAACGCATTATCCAGGGATGCAAGATTTGTTAAAAGACCTCAATCCACAACTTGAAAAAACACGCCGAGAAATGAAAGAAAAAGCTGACATGGAACTGGATATGATAATTCAGGAACGGCAGCAAAACCTCGCAATGCAAGAAATTATGGCGGAACAAGCAAACGCTAACAGCCAAGAAATCGCTATTCTACGGGATAAAATTATCCGTAACATTCAAACAACGCTAAAAAAATCTAATGAAACATGCATCCTAAAAGAAATTGAAAACGCGGTTGATAGCATTTTGAAAATGAAAGCAAACCGTGGTAAAACGGAAAACGAATTGTCTTCAAAAGCATATCAGCTACTCAATAAACGGAAGCAAAATAAAGCTACCTCTGCAAGACACAACGAGAAAAGTGGAGACACCACTCAAATATTGATGGAAGCTCTTACAAATCTTACACCTCCCAGCACTGATAAACCTTCATAAGTAAAAATACTTATACAAAGCAAATGGACGGAACTCCAATTTTGGAGTCCCGTCCTTCTGTTTTGGTATTTTCTTGTTAGCGATTAAATTGTACTTGTTAGCGATTAAATTAAACATCGCATTTTTTAACCCAATCTTGTTAGCGATTAAATTAGACTTGTTAGCAATGAAATTAGACCTTGACATTACTTCTTTTGAGCTTCCAATTCACGGCGACGGCGCATCATTTCCTTCATACGGAGTTCGGTATTGAGGATCTTTTTGCGCAGACGGATGGACTTGGGCGTGACTTCGATGAGGTCATCATCGGTGATATATTCGATCGCTTCTTCCAAGGTGAAGATCTTGGCAGGCGTGAGAAGAAGCTTTTCGTCCGCGCCCGCGGAACGGATAGCGGTAAGCTGCTTCTTTTTGCAGGGGTTGACTGCAATATCATCGTTTTTCGGGTTTTCACCAACGATCATACCCTCGTAAACCTGCGTTTGAGGACCAACAAAGAGTTGACCGCGTTCCTGGGTGTTGTAGAGACCGTAGCGCGTCGTCTCGCCTGCCTCAGATGCGATGAGAGAGCCCGTGAACTTCATAGCAATCTCTCCGCGGTAAGGTGCGTAACCGTCAAAAATGGTATTGATAACACCCTCGCCGTGGGTTGCCGTGAGGAACTCGGAACGGTAGCCAAACAAACAACGGGACGGGATGGAATATTCGATACGTGTGCGGCTTCCAACGGGGTTCATAGAGAGCAGGTCGCCCTTGCGTTGGGAGAGTTTTTCGACAACAACGCCAACGTAATCCATGGGAACGTCAAGCGTGACGCGCTCCATCGGCTCGCACTTTTTGCCGTCGATCTCTTTGTAGAGCACACGGGGGTTGGAGCAAGCAAGCTCAAAGCCCTCGCGGCGCATGGTTTCAAGCAGAATGGAAAGATGCATTTCGCCTCTGCCCGCAACGCGGAACTCGTCGGTGGTGTCACCGTCGGATACACGCAGAGAAACGTCCTTGAGCAGCTCGCGGTAGAGTCTGTCGCGCAGCTGACGGGAAGTATCGAACTTACCCTCTTTGCCTGCCAAGGGGCTGTTGTTGACCATAAAGGTCATTTCCATGGTGGGCTCGGAGACCTTGACGAACTCGAGCGCCTCGGGATTGGAAACGGCGGTCAGCGTGTCACCAATGGTGATGTCGCCCGCGCCCGAGAAGCATACGATATCGCCAACGGTGGCGTTTTCAACAGGCGTACGCACAAGTCCGTCGATTTGATAGAGAGATACGACCTTGGTCTTTTTGATAGCACCGGGGTTGTGGTAGTTGCAGATGGCAACCTCTTGACCAACGCGGATGTTGCCGCGCTCAATGCGGCCAATGCCGATACGTCCAACGTAATCGTTGTAGTCGATAGAGGAAACGAGGAGTTGAAGATCTCCCGTTTCATCACCCTCGGGGGCAGGCATATAGTTGACAATCTTTTCAAACAGAGGTGTCAGGTCAACGCCTGCTACGTCGGGATCTTCGGTAGCAGTACCGGAACGTCCCGAACAGTACATCATGGGGCTGTCGAGCTGTTCATCGTTCGCACCGAGGTCCATCAGAAGTTCAAGAATTTCGTCCTCAACCTCACCAAGACGTGCATCTGGCTTGTCGATTTTGTTGATACAAACGATAACACGGTGATTGAGCTCGAGTGCCTTTTGCAGAACGAAACGCGTTTGAGGCATAGGACCTTCGGCTGCGTCGACCAAAAGGATAACACCGTTTACCATCTTGAGAATACGCTCAACCTCGCCACCAAAATCGGCGTGGCCGGGGGTGTCGATGATGTTGATTTTGATATCCTTGTAGTGAACGGCAGTGTTCTTTGCCAAAATGGTAATGCCGCGCTCTTTTTCAAGGTCGCCCGAGTCCATTACGCGGGTAACGGTTTCTTGATTTTCGCGATAGATGCCGCCCTGCTTCAAAAGACCGTCAACAAGAGTGGTTTTGCCGTGGTCAACGTGCGCGATGATTGCCACATTTCTCAAATCTTCTCTAATCATTTTTGTACTCTCCATATTCGTCCAAAAATTTATTCAAAACATACCAAATATATATTATACCACAAAAAACGCCCTTTGAAAACCCCTATTACATACATTTTTTTGAAAAATGTGATAGTTTGTTTTGTAGGAGTTGACAAAAAGGGGAATTTAGATGATTTTGAAATCATATTGTAGGGGCGATTCACGAATCGCCCGTTTCAAAAGAAAATCGCCACACAATTGTTTCATAGTTATCGTTGTAAAAAATGCCATCATACTGTAAACAAAAGTTTTATCAAGAACTATATTGTCTTCTCGAATAAGTTGACCGAGCATAAAAAAAGAGTGCCACGCCACTGTATGTCATTCTGAGCGGAGTGCGAAGCACGTAGTCGAACTTTCACCGAGTGAAGAACGAGGTGAAAGCGCAAGGCGGAGCCGTAGCGGGATATGGCTTAAAATCTCGGTGGCTTGCCGAGGGGAATGTTACATCGATACAAAAGCCACCCAGACTCGTTGCCATATCCCATCGTCGCATTCGCTCCTCGGTTTTACCTCGCTCCTCGCTCGGTAAAACTTCGACTACAAAATCGCGGTGCGATTTTTTCGCTCAGAATGACAGGCTGATTTATTATTTTGCTATTGTCGTTAGAGGCGGGGCGTCGAGGACGTCGCCCCCTACGAGGAATGTTTACCTTCGGCTTTTATTGCTTTAGCTCTTAAAATGAAAGGCCGCAAAAGTAATACAAGGGAAAACTACTTTTGTAGGGGGCGACGTAGCGAAGCGGCGCGAACGTAATGAATGACAGTCCGGTGGACTGTCAGAACGTGAGCGTGACCGAGTCGCAACGAGAACCTCGACGCCCCGCAATAAACGATTATATGTAAATAAAAAAACGGGCGACCACTGGTCGCCCCTACCCTGCTATAAAAAGCCCGAGGATTTTATCCTCGGGCGAGTTGTTATTTGGTGATTGCTTTTTCGAGAAGCTCGGCTATTTTGTCGGTAACATAGGTAAGAGCAGCTGCCGTATCTTCCGAATCCATTTCGTTGCTTTCCATAAAGGCCGTATTGTTATCAAATGCAGTTTTGATCAGTTCGCCTTCTTGGCTTTTTGAATATCAGCGTACATTCTCTCGTACATTTCGAGCATTTTCAAAAGAGTTAGTTCTCTTGTTTTGAATACGTCACAAACTTCCGTCACCTGTTCATAGCGCGCTTCGTTTTCTTCCTCACCAATTGAGGAGATCGCATCGCCTAAACGATGTAACGAAGTGTAGCTATTTTCGGTAAGTTGCTTTTGCAGTAAGGTAATCTGCTCGAAAATCTGTTGTTCGGTAATTCCGTTTACTTTTTGTTCGGACTGGTTGTTTGTATTATTAGACATTTTTTCTTCCTCCAAAATTTTATCCGGAGGACACGCAAGGCATATTTTATTTTCGTCTACGAAGCGTGCCCTGCCGTTTTTTACAAGACCTTTTGCCCGTTTTGGGTAGGTCGCCTCATATTCATTTCCTTGCTCATCTACTACAATAATGTTTTTTTCGATGGGTGTCACCCCCTTATAG
>JAZSFM010000064.1:0-5803 GCA_045532215.1 Eubacteriales bacterium
AGTATAATATTCAATACGCGGGTATGTGCGGAAAAATTGCGCCACACCCACTCATATTCATTCGCGGGTATGGCGGAATTGGCAGACGCGCAAGATTTAGGATCTTGTGTTCATTCGTGCAGGTTCGACCCCTGTTACCCGCACCAAAAGGATGCTTCGGCATCCTTTTTTGTGTGGGTAACGGGTCGGGAAGAATCGCACTGCAAATTTCTTTGAAATTTGCCATAGCGCCGAAGTGGCTATCCCCTTTTTGCTGAATAGCAGAGGCGCTTGTGCAGTGTGAGAGTCCTGTTACCAACAAAAGGGGGCAACGCCCCCTTTTTCTGTTGGTACGGGTAACAGACTCGCAGAATCGCACCGCAAATTCCTTTTGGAATTTGCCATAGCGCCGAAGTGGCTATGCCCTTTTTGCTGAATAGCAGAGGCGCTTGTGCAGAGTGAGCGGACTGTTACCTTGCTGAATAATTTATTTCTGCTTCTTTTTCAAGTGCTCGGTAATCTACTTTTCCGATAGGTGTCAACGGCATTTTATCTATAAAGACAAAATCGACCGGTTGCACATATTCGGGCAATTCTCTTTGGCACAACTCAAACAATTCTCGCTTCACCACATCATCATTACATCCATCTTTTAAAACAGCAAAAACAATCGGCAATTTACCTTGACTGTGAGAATTATCTGTTATTCCTACGGCACAATTTGAGATTACATTTTCATTTGTATCTATTGTCTTTTCGATTAACGATGGAAACACTTTAAATCCATCGTGACGAATAATAACACGTTTCATTCGGTCTTTTATAAAGACAAAACCATCTTCGTCAATATATCCAATATCCCCGCTATGTACCCACATCAAACCATCGTCGTGCTTTTTGACAACATTGTTCGTTTCGTCTGGATTGTTGTAGTAACCGACCATGGTGTTGGGACCTGTCATACAGATTTCGCCTTCTTGGTTGTATGATAATTCTTTACCTGTATCTAAATCAAAAACAGACATTGTTGTATAAGGGAATGGAATACCAACACTACCAATTTTATTTCTTTCTGTTGATGAGCAAACACACACTGCTGCCGCAACCTCGGACATCCCATAACCTTTGCATACAAAATTGGAAGCATTATGTGAAGCAAAGAAATTGTTAACTTCCTTTTCTAATGATATATCCATTCCATCACCACCTACGATTGGTGAAAGCAGATATTCTAAAGAAGATTTTTGAAATTTCGGGTTGCGAATTATATTGCCATAATGGGAAGGCACACCTGCAATATGATTTGGATTATATTTGTTGAGCAAGTCAACAAATTTATCAGGATCGAAAGAAGGAATCAATATAACTTCCATGCCAACTATCAATGGCAAATGCAGACCATTTCCAACACCATAGGCAATAAAGGGAGGCATTATATTCAACCAACTATGCTCTCTATTGAAATCGAAACCACACCTATATGCCTGTAACGCAGCAGCATTCATATTATCATCAGAAAGCATAACCCCCTTAGGAAGCCCCGTTGTGCCACCTGTGTGAACAATAACACATGGAGAGTTCTTTTTATATTGAGCAATAACAGGTTGATTATCCTTTCCAAACGAAACAAAGTCGTTCCATTTAATATGTTTATTATCATTGGGAATTTTTGTTCCCTTAAATGCTTTGAACAAAAACTTTTTAGGTTGTGGAAGTGAATCGGCCGGCGAAATAACCACTATTTTTTCAACAGCAGTTCCTTTTATCGCTTCAACAATTTTGGGATATGCAACATCAATCGTTACGACAATTTTGGAATTGACCTCTTTGATGTATTCGCGAATTCCCTCCGCACTTGTGCGAGGGTCAACCATATTGCAAACCACGCCTAAACGATTCAGTCCGTAGAACGAATAAATAGTTTCCGGAATCGTTACGGCACAAACTGTTACAATGTCACCGTTTTTGAGTCCAAGCGCAGAATACCCTTTAGTTGCTTTATCTATATTTGCAAACAACTCACCATAGGTGATTTTTCGATCAAAATAATTAAGAGCAACATTGACTTGATAATCTTTATTACTTTCCCAAAGATACTCATA
Organism: Eubacteriales bacterium; assembly: GCA_045532215.1. Taxonomy (GTDB): domain Bacteria; phylum Bacillota; class Clostridia; order Oscillospirales; family CAG-272; genus UMGS1865. The sequence goes on from JAZSFM010000064.1 coordinate 2,082, forward strand.
AATAGTACACTCCGGTAATTTGGCATTGATCGCTTCCTCGGTATAATATTTTAACCAAGGTTTATCAATAGACGGATATCCCGTCAATTTGTTTCCTGTGGGCATGTTTTTTCTCCTTACCATAGTTAACTAAAACAAAAAGTGCGCAGCCGAAGCCACGCACGAAAAATGTGTAGCTCCATTTGCTGCGACACAAATGTTTTCAATATTCCAAAGAAAGGTATACGAAAACAGAGCATACATTTTTACCATAGTAAAAAGGTATACCGGTCTCTGGAATTTTATTCATTTGTGTCGCATTTTCATTATAGCACACAATTTATTTTTTGTCAATCCCCTCAAAAAATCTCCCCACCCCCTTGCAATCTCCCCGTTGGTGTGATACAATGTAGGCATCCCGCGGGGGCTTTGCTCCCGACAATAAATTTTTTGGGGGTATATTATGGAAATTTTGAAACAAGGACTTGTTTTTCGCGCAGCCGAGGGCCCGTTCCGCTATCAGGCGTGGCCGTCTATCTGTCAGGATGAGGACGGTGTGCTCTATGCCGCTTGGTCGGGGCTCCGCTCCTCTCACGTCTGCCCCTTTGGCAAGGATCTGATGTCTATCAGCCGCGATGGCGGCGAAACTTGGTCCTGCCCAATCGTTATCAACGACTCTTGGCTCGATGACCGCGATGCGGGATTGACCTATCTCGGAGACGGCAAAATGGCGCTTACTTATTTCTGTCACCCTGCCGAGGTCTATCGCACGACATGGCGCAACTGGATTTTGGACGACACAGATCCACAGTTCCGCTCAATGGCTGAGGGCTTTTTGAAAGCGTATGAGCATTATACGCCCGAAATGAACCGCACGGGCAGCTTTATCCGCCTTTCCGAGGACTATGGCAAAAGCTGGGGCGCACCCATTAAAAGTGTGGTTACCGCACCGCACGGAGTTGTTAAGACGATCAGTGGCAGACTCCTCTATTTAGGCACAGAGTTCAACGCGCACCCCTCTCGATACGATAAATCCTTTTCTGCCGAGGGCGACAACGTTCCGCTCGAAGATCAAGAGCGCGTCTTTCTTTATGAAAGCTTCGACGACGGAAAAACGTGGAAAAAGATCTCCAAAATTGATCTTGATTACCTCACCAAAGAATACAAAATGCTGTGCGAGCCGCACATTGTGGAGCTGCCGAGCGGTGAGCTGATTGCAGCTATCCGTGCCGAAAACTCCGAGGCATTGGAGCGCTTCAGCCTTTATCTTACATCCTCAATCGATGGCGGAAAAACCTGGAGCAAAGCTTGGGAGTTCGGCCGCATCGGCTCTCCCCCTCACCTGCTTTTGCGCAAGGACGGCTCTGTGGTAGTTACCTATGGACGCCGCCGCGCCCCCTTTGGCAATCGTGCATCCATCAGCTACGACGGTTGCCGCACCTTTGGAGAGGAATATATTCTCTCCGAGACGCATTGCGGAGACCTCGGCTACCCTGCCACCACTGAACTTTCCGACGGCTCACTCGTAACCGTTTATTATCAACCCTTTGAAAAAGACAACCGCACGTCTATCTTCTTTACCAAATGGAGACCTTAATATGATTGAAAGGAAAGAAAACGGCGAGATCCTTTACACCAATCTCGACGAGCATTTTGAACCGCGCGAAAACCTCTCGCCCTATGCCCTGATGGACAAATGGCGTGTGGTTCCCATTGGTACGGCGGAATATTCCACGAATATGCTCGCCTCTCTTGGTGGTCACCCCGAGGATATTACCCTCTCCCCAAACCTTGAGGGATGGTATAAAATTTATTTGCATATCCCCGCAGGGGACGGACATTTGGATATTAAACTGACAAGTGATCCTTGCTTTTTGAGAACAGAGACCACAATAAGGAACTTTTACATGATGGAAGAGTTTCTTTGGCGTTGTGCCGATATGTCAGGACAATCCCTAACACTCACACGCCGGCTTGATGCCGACAATCGCCACTCAATGTTGGCGGCGATCCGATTTGTTCCCATGAGCGAAGAAGAAGTCTCGAAATATCTTCGCGAAGATGCACGCACCGATACCAAGCGCCTTTACGTCACCGACGATATGCACAATCGATTCTATTACGAGCACCCGCGCACCCTTGACGATTGGCGCGCAACCGCCCTTAACAATCTGCATTCGGATGCCGAATGGCTCTCGATTGAGCAAATACGAAACTTTGTTTCCAAGCGTCTGCCAACCGATGATACAAAGCAGTTCTGTTTTCCTCGTGCAGGCGACCGCAACGTGCAGGAGCAGTATCCCCTCTTTGACTATGATGCAGTGCTCAAAACTGTGGTCGAGCAAGGTCACAGTCAAGGGCTGAAAATGAGCGTTTCTCTCCGTATGGGCGCGTGGGGACTCACCTACCCCTATGACCAATACTACTTTGATTGCGATTTTATGCAAGAGCACCCCGAGTGGCGCACCTTTGACCGCAACGGCGACGAGATTGCAGCGATGTCATATGCCTATGACGAGGTGCAAGAATTTATGGTAAATGAGCTTGTCAACATGGCGCGCTCGGGCTGTGATGCCGTCACGCTCATTGCACATCGCGGCATTCCCTACGTGCTTTACGAAAAGCCGGTAGCGGACCGATTCTTTGAACTTTATGGAGAATACCCTTACGAGCTCCCTCTCGACGAGCCGCGCCTCAATGCTCTGCATTGCGACATTATGACGGCATTCTTCCGTCGTGCACGTACCGCTCTTGACAAGGAGTTTGGCAAAGATAAGGTACAGATTCATCTGCGTGCGCTTTACTCACCTTATGACACCAAGTACGTGGGAATTGATGCCGAAGAACTTGCGCGTCAAGGACTTGTTGATGCCATTATCTCCTACCCTGTTCGTTTTCACGAAATGTTAGCGGACGAGGTTTGGCAGGACGCATCGCACACGCGCATTGACCTTGTAAAATACACGCAATTTATGCGCACAAAAGCAGGCGCTACGATTCATCCGGGAGATTGCGAATTGTTGTCCCCCATCAAAAACTCGCGCAGTGAACTTTGCGGCCCCGATGGGCAAGCCGAGCACGTTGCCGAGTGGATGACACTCGAGAAACAGTACGGCACCAAGATTTACATCGAAATTATGCCACGCCAACTCTCAAATGAGGAGTTTAAGCGTCGCGCGCTTGACCTTTACAACTGCGGTGCGGAACGCATCGCACTCTGGGATACCAACTGTCGCTGCTTTCCCAAAGCGATGTGGAGCACGGTTCGCCGCCTCGGGCACAAGGACGAACTTGCAGATATGGACGTTGGCGAGGGTGAGTATTACCGCCGATTCCGCATTTACCGCATAGCAGGTGCTGACATTAGCAGATATGAGCCCTTTTGGGGCGGTTGAGAAAGCAAAGAAGGATGGAACTCTCCATCCTTCTTTTTCTTACCCTCTCAAGTACTCTTTCATTTCCTCAATGGTCTTTTCTTCATAAGCGCAAACGTCGCGCGCAAGTTTCATTGCACTCTCGGAGACGGGCGTGTTCTCGCTCTCGCGAATTTGTTTGAGCATATCATTGACACCCATAGTGGCTCCTTCTACAATCATTTCGGCAATATGCGTCGAGGTAGAATCAATCATGGTGTTCATCATACTACCCCACTTGGATGCCAACTTGGTGAAGTCGGATCGTAGCCATGTCGTGCTGTGAGCCAAGGAGTTGACTGGTGAGATTGTCTTCCTAAGACCGCTTGG
>JAZSFM010000110.1:0-26031 GCA_045532215.1 Eubacteriales bacterium
TGGGAGGATTGTTGTCAAGACCTTCCCACCAAACGGTGTTGTTGTCCAGGTCATGGCAAACATTGGTGAAGATGCAGTTCTTCTTGGTGGTCATAAGAGCATTGTAGTTGGAGTGCTCATTGGTACCGGGAGCAACGCCGAAGAAGCCGTTTTCGGGGTTGATAGCATAGAGTCTGCCATCTTCGCCTACGCGGATCCAAGCGATGTCATCACCAACGGTCCAAACCTTGTAGCCGGCCTTCTTGTAGATTTCGGGCGGAATGAGCATTGCAAGGTTGGTTTTGCCGCAAGCAGAGGGGAATGCAGCAGAGATATACTTGATCTCACCTTGGGGATTTTCAAGACCGAGGATGAGCATATGCTCAGCCATCCAGCCCTCTTTGCGGCCGAGGTAAGATGCGATACGGAGTGCGAAGCACTTCTTGCCAAGCAGAACGTTTCCGCCGTAGCCGGAGTTAACAGACCAAATGGTGTTATCTTCGGGGAAGTGGCAAATATAACGCTTTTCTTCATCGCAGTCAGCAACAGCGTGCAGACCTTTGATGAACTCGGGAGAATCGCCCAGAGCTTCGATAACGTTCTTGCCAACGCGAGTCATGATGATCATGTTGAGAACAACGTAAATGGAGTCGGTCAATTCGATACCGATTTTTGCAAAGTCAGATCCAACAACGCCCATAGAGTAGGGAATAACGTACATGGTCTTTTCGTTGTAGGAGTTCTTATAAAGTTTGGAAAGCTTTTCATAGCATTCCTTGGGGTCCATCCAATTGTTGATGTTGCCCGCATCCTCTTTCTTGGAGGTGCAGATAAAGGTTCTGTGCTCTACGCGCGCAACGTCGTTGATGGCGGTGCGGTGCAGATAGCAGTTGGGGTAAACATCAGGGTTGAGGGCTTCCAACTCACCGGTGGCACAAGCTTGTGCGCGCAGAGCTTCGGTTTGCTCAACGCTTCCGTCGATCCAAACGATTTCCTTGGGGCCAACCATTTCGGCCATGGAATTGATCCAATCAAGAACATACTTGTTGTTGGTCATTTTCATACTCCTTTTTTTATGTAAATTTTATAAAAAACAAGATATTTGGGAATAAGCCACCTTATCACCCATTATATATTATACACATTCAATCACGCGATTTCAAGAGAATTTTCAAAAGGTTACGATTTGTTCATAATTTGCTTTTTATGAGCGAAATCAAACATACAAAAAGGGCGAACTTTGTTCGCCCAAACTGTTCTGTCAAGTGTTTTTTTCAATGCGCTCACGGCAGCGCGTGCAAGTGACGATAATGGAACCTTTTCCTTTTGGAACACGAAGAACCGCCTTGCATTTGTGGCACTTGAAATAAACGTGTGTTTTGCGGTCGCGCCACTTGTTGCGGCGGAGCTTGAAAAAGTTGACAAATCCGTTTTTGATTTTAAGGTAACGGTCTAACTCGCGTCTGCGCATATCGATTTTGCGAGAGAATGAGCGCGTGAGCGACCAAATCAACAGCGCTGCTGCCAAAAAGTAGAGCCATCCAAGGTATGGGAACCAAGAGATAACCATCAAAACCAGGGCAGTAATGAGCAAAAATTTTGTTAGCGCATCGTTGCCGTAGCGCCCATACATAAAAGACGCCATTTTATATCCTAATTTTTGAAACCAATTTTTCACAATCCAAATTCACTCCTTTTTTCGTGGTCCGATTCGTCAATCAGTTGTTTGCGCAACCGATCCATTCGCATATCTAATTCCGCACTGATAGCGGCGCAGCGTTGTAATTCATTGGTGATTTGCTTAGTATCGGCAAAATCTTTTTTGTAGCGCAATTGGTGTTCAAGACTTGCCCAACAGTCCATTGCAATGGTACGAAGTTGTATTTCCACGCGCATATTCCGCTTGCCGGCTTGCAAATAAATAGGGATTTGAACAATGAGATGCAAACTGCGATACCCATTTGGTTTTGGGGTGGCAATATAGTCCTTTTGCTCAATAAGGGTGATGTCATCTTGTTGCAAAAGGCAATCTGCCAAAAGATAAATATCCTCTAAAAAGGAACAAATTACACGAACACCTGCAATATCGTTGAGATTTTTTTCAATCGTTTGCAAGGTCATCGGCAAATTTTTGGATGCCAATTTTTCCTCAATGCTCATAGGAGACTTCAAACGTGAGTGAATGCTGTTGATGGGATTGCGGTCAAATCGCAGGGAAAACTCCTCGTTGAGTACATTCAGTTTTGTCTCTACTTCCATCATCGCGCACTTATAGTAAGACATCAGTGTGATAAAGCCATGTGATTTTTGACGGATTTGTTCCAGCGTTTGTGACTGAAGAATTGGTGTCAGATCTGCTGTTTCGGTGGTAATATGTTTCTTTTTTTGTTTCATTTTCATCCCTCCACTCAAATCATACCATATGAATATTAAGTGCGGGAGAATTTTGTGTGACGAATAGCTGAAAAAAGTATCTAAGAAGTCTCCAAAAGGAAATTTTTGTTCTTTAATTGAGTGCAATCACTCCGTCGGTACAAACGATTTCTTCGACAGGGGCATAGTATATCCAGTTGTATCCCTTGTCAACCGAGTTCCATTCCGTTGTAGTGCCTCTGAAGTGAACTGACGTTAAATTGTTGCAATCCTCAAACAAGAATTCACCAATCATTGCAAGGTTTTTTCCAAAAGAGACCTGCGTGAGCTTGGTGCAATCGGCAAAGGCATATTCACCAATATTCATAAGACCATCGGGTAAGATTATATCGACAAGTTCCGTACAGTGATAAAAAGCATATCCCTCAATCCCCAAGACGCCTTCGGGGATGGTAAGAGCAGTCAGATATTCATTGTTGTAAAAAGCGTATTGGTGAATGACGTAGGATTTGCCGTTGCAATCTTGTGGCAGCACCAAATTGGTTTCTTTGCCAATATAGCCAAGCAGATAGCAGACTTCGCCATCCTCAAAAAAGAGATAGCCGTCCTCATCTATCCACGTTTTACTCTTTTCGTTTGTCGAGGTATAAATGTTTCGGGCATAACGACCAATGCCACCGTTTCCGACATCTCCTTTTTGGATATCAATGGAAGAAAAATTATATACTTCAACAAGTTTATAGCACCCCGTAAAAGCCATATTTCCAATGCTTTGAACACTATTCGAGATGGTGACATTCGTTAAATTGGGGGCATAGAGAAATGCTTTCTCCGGTATATGTGTGCCGCCGTTGACGACAAGGTGTGTAAGTGCGTTTTTGGGGATTTCGTTGGTTGCACAGGTGGGAATTGTAGCGGTTGTAATGTTTTGGCATCCTTGAAAAACGCCGAATCCCATCGTTTCAACACTGGGGGGAATGGTAATGTTGGTCAAATGTTTGAAATTGCGGAATGCATAGTTGCCAATGTCGGTTCCGCTATTTATCACAACTGTGGTGATTGCATTATCTGCAGGGAGTGCATAGAGAGCCGATGTGGGGACTGTTACCGTCACAAGTCGGGTGCAGCCATCAAACGCGCCTGCGCCAATCGCTTTCATATTTTCTGATAGAGCGATGCTTGTCAACCCACTGCAACCGTAAAAGGCGTAAGAACCAATAGAGGTGACACTTTTAGGAATGGTGATCTCCAAAAGACCGCTACATTTATAAAAAGCCCCCATTCCGATTGTTGTAATACCGGTCGGCATCGAAATTCTCGTCAGTTTTTGGCGGTTGGCAAAGGCATACTCACCAATCTTTGTGACACGATAGCGACCGATTTGTTCCGGAATAGTCACTTCTTTTGCACCAAGAGATATATGCTTGGTGATGGTACAGGTTTCTTTATCATTGTTTACCTCGTAGGCAAGATAATATCCTTCAAAAAGCTTTCCTCTTGCCAAAAAAGGTTTGAGCACAATAAAAACGATTGCCAAAAGGAACAGAATGAACATAGCAATCAGTGCAATTTTAAGTCCTTTTTTCACAACAATATCTCCTTGCATTTGAGCCCGTCGGCAACTATCTTTATTATATCACGTTTTTCAGGGAAAGTCAAGAATAGAGAAAAGCAAATGGGAGCAGACCTCCGGTCTGCTCCCAAAATTGTTTTTTTTTGATTAATTTCTCAGTTCCAATCCCATTTTGAATTTCAGGTCATTGAGAATTTTCTTGGATACTTTGTCGGCTTCCTCAACGGTTAGTGTACGGTCGGATGCACGCAGAGTTACGCGCAAAGATACCGACTTTTTGCCTTCACCTACCTGAGGACCGCGGTAAATATCAAACAGAGTAACGCTTTCAACAAGCTTGCCGCCTGCCTTTGCCATAACGCCCTCAATCGCACCAACTTCCATATCTTCGTCACAAACAAAGGAGAAGTCACGGGTGGTTGCGGGGTACTTGGGCAGAGGTTTGTAGGACTTTTTGGTATTTGCATTCGCAAAAATTTCATCAAATGCAAGCTCTGCAACATAAACGGGCACGTTCATGCCATAGTTTTCAACCATTAGCGGATGTGCCTGACCGAAGATACCGAGACAAATGCCGTCCTCGGTGGTGATAGTTGCACATCTGCCGGGGTGGTAAGAGGGATTGGTCGAGCAAGCGGTGTAGGTTACACCCTTGATGCCTGCCAGCTTGAGAATGTTCTCGCAAATACCCTTAACGGCATAAAAATCGATGTTGCCGTAAGCACCAATAGTGAGAACTCTCTTTTCATCGGGCAACTCATTGGTTGCCTCGTGAGGTAGATAAATAGAAGCAATTTCAAACAGACGAACGTTTTCGTTATTGAAATTGTAGTTGCGAGCAACGGTCTCCATCATCGAGGGGAGCGCGGTGGTACGCATAACGCTGGTGTCCTCGCCAAGAGGATTGGAGATAACAACCGAGCGACGAAGTGTGCTGTCCTCTGCCATACGAATCTTATCGTAATACTTGGGGCTGATGAAGGAGAAGGTGTGGATTTGAGAAAGTCCCATACCAACCAGAGCCGCTTCGGTATCAAGCTCGAATACCTGCTTGTCTGTGCGGCCTCCAAGAGTGGTTTCGGCATTCATATAGGATGCCTCAATCTTGTCATAACCGTAAATGCGGCAAACTTCCTCGGCAATGTCGTTCATGCAACCAAGGTCTGCACGCCAAGAGGGAACAATGATCTTGCCGTCCTCAATTTTGCAACCAAGACCTGTCAAGGTATTTACCATATGCTCCTCGGGAATGTTCATACCAAGGAACTCGTTGTATCTTGCAGGGGTAAAGGGAAGAACGGTTGTTTCGTTCTTGGTGGGGTAAACGTCAATAATGCCGTCAACAACGTCACCTGCGCCAAGCAGTTCAACCAGTTCGCAAGCGCGCTCAAGACCTGCCATGCAGTTCTCGGCATCAAGTCCCTTTTCAAAACGAGCGGAGGACTCGGTACGCATACCGTTCTTCTTTGCGGTAACGCGAACAGACGCGCCATTGAAGCAAGCGGACTCAAAGACTACGGTAGCAGTGCCGTCGGTGATTTCGGAGTTTGCACCGCCCATAACACCTGCCAAAGCACATGCTTTCTTGCTGTCAGCGATAACGAGCATCGAACTATCGAGTGTGTGGTCGATATCGTCAAGAGATTTGAAGCACTCACCATCAGCCGCGCGACGAACGTCGATCTTTGCACCCTCAAGTTGGGTATAGTCGAATGCGTGCATAGGTTGACCGTATTCAAGCATTACATAGTTGGTAATATCAACAATATTGTTGATAGGGCGAACGCCCGAGGCGCGCAGGCGCATACGCATCCAAAGAGGAGAGGGAGCAATCTTTACGTTCTTAACAACTCTTGCCGCATAGCGGTAGCAGAGGTCGGGAGCAGAGATGCCAACGGAAAGATAATTCTCAATCTTATCGCCGTCGCCACAGCCCTTAACAACGGGAGTGGAAAGCTTGAGTTCGCGGTCAAAGGAAACAGCCGTTTCACGTGCGAGACCAATGACAGAAAGACAGTCGGGGCGGTTCGAGGTAATCTCAAACTCAACGCAGGTATCGTTCAGCATGAGAACGTCGCGAATGTCGGCACCAAGCTTGTCGGCGCAGTCCTCATCAAGGATGAGAATGCCGTTTTCTTCCTTGCCGGGGCATTCGTGGGTGGTGAGCTTCAACTCACCCATCGAGCAGAGCATACCAAAGGACTCAACACCACGAAGCTTGCCTGCTTTGATGGTAACGTCACCGGGGAGCTTTGCTACAGGGAGAGCTGCGGGAACGAGCGCACCAACAAATACGTTTTGTGCACCGGTTACGATTTGAATATCCGAGCCCTTGTCTCCTGCATCCAGCTTGCAGATCCACAAGTGATCGGAGTCGGGGTGCTTTTCCATAGCGGTGACCTTTGCCACAACTACGTTTTCAATATCCTCGCCAAGAACCTCAAAGCCCTCAACCTTAGAGCCGGTAATGGTCAGGCGGTCGCTGTATTCTTTATTGCCGATGTCGCTGACGTCAACAAAGTCAGCAAGCCAATTTCTTGAAAGATTCATTTTTCTACCTCCTATCAGAACTGTTCCAGAAAACGCTCGTCGTTTTCATAGAAGAGGCGAATATCGTCAATGCCGTATCTTGCCATAGTGATACGCTCAATGCCAAGACCGAAAGCAAAGCCGGAGTATTCTTCGGGATCAATGCCGCAGTTAGAAAGTACAAAAGGATGTACCATACCGGCACCGAGGATTTCGATCCAACCCTCGCCCTTGCACAAACGGCAGCCCTTACCGCCGCAAACAAAGCAGGAAACGTCAACCTCTGCAGAGGGCTCGGTGAAGGGGAAATGGTGAGGACGGAAACGAATTTGCGTGCTGTCACCAAACATCTTCTTTGCAAACACCTCAAGCGTACCCTTCAAATCGCCCATTGTAATGCCCTTGTCGATAACAAGACCTTCGAGCTGATGGAAGAGAGGCGAGTGCGTAGCATCAAGAGCGTCGGAGCGATAAACGCGGCCGGGAGAGATGATGCGGATAGGGGGCTTCTGATGCTCCATTACGCGAACCTGAACGGGAGAGGTTTGTGAGCGGAGCAGAATGTTGTCGGTAATGTAGAAAGTATCCTGCGTGTCGCGCGCGGGATGGTTTTTGGGAATGTTCAGCGCTTGGAAGTTGTAGTAATCCAACTCAACCTCGGGACCTTCGGCAATAGAGAAGCCCATACCGATAAAGATGTCCTCAAGTTCTCTTTGTGCGCGTGTCAGGGGATGAATGTGACCTACAGGAGCAGGAGTACCGGGCATAGTAACATCCAATTTTTCGGCCTTGAGTTGTGCTTCAAGCGCCTTTGCTTGTTGCTCGGTTTTCTTTGCATTGAGTGCTGCTTCAATCGCTTCACGAACCTCGTTTGCAAGCTGACCAACGATGGGGCGTTCCTCGGGAGTGAGTGCACCCATACCACGCAAAACGGCGGTCAATTCGCCCTTTTTACCAAGGTATTTGACCTTGATTTCCTCAAGATTTGCATCGGGAGAATTGATCTGCCCGAGCGCTTCCGCTTGAATTTTTGAAAGCTTTTCCTTCATTTTATATATCTTCCTTTCAAAATGATTACAAATTCTGTGTTGGCAACAAAAAAAGCGCCGTCCCACACATCAGGACGAGGCGCAAAATGCACACCGCGGTACCACCCGAATTTTCGGCTCAAAGCCAACACTCTGACGGGCTCATAACGGTGCCCGGCCGTATCGGGTTACAAGCCACAGCGTTAGCCCGATCTGCTCCAAAGGGAAATGCACAACTCGAAGATTATGCGCCGCTTTCAGCTCTGCGGCACTCTCTGTAATAACCCGAATTCAAGTCGGCGAACTTCATCATCGCATTCTAAAAGGAATTATATCACATTTTTTTGCGCTTTGCAAGAGATTTTTGAAAAAAGATTGAAAAAAGATGTAAAAAAAGAAGGGCTGACGTTTGTCAACCCTTCCAAATCTTTAATTATTTTGGTTCGCTTTGTCCCATGCAACCTCGGGGAAGTTTGCAAAAATAGAAACGTACTTATCCTGATTGTTGATGTAGTAATGATTTTCAAAATAACCTTCAACAGTTGCCTTGGTAAAGAGAGTAGGTACGTAGTAATCGGAAGTCAAGCCGGAAACCAATTCCTTGTTGCAAACGTCAGCAGTTTGATTGAACATAACGGGAACAATGGGCAGGTCGGTTAGGAGCAATTCTTCGGCTTTATGCAAGAGAACTGCCTTTTGTGTTTTCCAACTCTCAACATTCGTTGTGGGAGTGATGTTGTATTTTGCGTAAATTGCCGCTACAGCATCGTAAACAGCTTGGAATTCTTCCTTTTTATCGTAAATGCCAAGGAAATCGCTGCTTGTTTCACGGTTCAATCTTGCAAAATAAGGGATGTAATAGATAGCTTCCATTAAATTGTTATATTCCTCACTATCGTAACCGGTGCGATGGGGGATGAGATGGTAGTTTTTCATATCAAGCGCCATACCGGAGAAGGATTTTGCAAAGCTGGAAAGCACAGAGTATGCATCGGGAGTGAATGCGGTGTAATCAAATGCAACAACCTCATAGGTGTTACGAGTAATGGATTCTACGAACAAGTCATCGCAAATATCTTTGGAAACTGCATTGGGGTCATCGTATTTTTCACCGGAAATGAGCGCCTTCAATACGTCATTGTTTTCAATGGTCAAAACTTCATTAACAGATACGTTAAACCCAAGTTCTCTCCAAGATTCGGCAATGAGACGAACCGCGGTGATGTTTGTTTGGTCGTAACTTGCTACACTAATCGAGAAGGAATAGTTTGCGGGATCAATATTCAGGTTTGCAAGCAAGCTCTTAGCGGCTTCCATATTGGCGGTGGATGCAATTAAGCCGTTGTTTGCGTGATCGCGGAACATTGTTGCATCTTTGCCAACACCGGCTTCAACCACACCGTAGGGAACAAGACCTGTAGCCACTCTGCCGAATACAACAGCATCGACGATTGCTTGACGGTCGATAGCAAGCGAGAGTGCTTGGCGAACGTCTTTATTGGCAAACAACAAAGCACCTGTGCCGGAGCCATCATCAATCAGTGCATTTTGATTGAAATAGAGAGAGAAGGTCGACATTGTGTCGCGAACAGTAACGTTTTGCATAATGGTGCTGTTCTTATCGCCACGCATTGAGCAGGGAACGTCGCCCAAGTAGAAGATGTGGCCGTTTTTGAATTCTTCTTCAAGTTCTGCGGCATTCATACGGCAGTTTACCACCAAACGGTAAGGGGTGACGTATTCATCAATTTTATCTTCTTCAGGGTCGCGGTAATATTGATTGTTGCGCTCCAAAATAAAGGTGGAGAGCTTCTTGACGGGGGAATAAGAACTCTTGGACATTTGCTTGCCGGAAGCATCCAAGTCATAATCATCGGTTACAAGATACTGTTCCACAAACGGATCGGAGGAATCGTTAACGATGGGGGTGTTGTTTTTATCAACGTTTACATAACGAGTTTTGCCGAGCTTAAAGGGACCACTGCAAATCATGGTAGAGCCCTTCTTGGCCCAGTCAGCATCCTTTTCAACGTGGCCCTCAGGCAGGGGAGCGGTTGCAATGCTTGTCAGGGTTAACAAGAAAGCGTCAAGATCAATCGGGCCCTCAAAGCTAACGGTTAACATCGTTAGAGAGTTCGCCTCAACCCCGATATCGTCAATCGAAACGTCGCCTTCCTTAGCGGCACGCGCATTTTTGATGTCGAACAAAAGAGATGCGGCTTCAAAACCGTTGGTAGGCGTGAGCAGACGCTTCCATGCATAAAGAACATTCTCTGTAGTAAGAGGATCTTTGTTACTCCAATAAGTGTTCTTCAGCGTCATTACCAACTTATATTCGTTCTTTTCCGGGTTTTCGATGTACTCATACTCGTCAACCAATCCCTTTTGAATCTTGCCATCGCTATCCAATTTGAACAGAGTTTCAAACAGCAAGCTTACAATGTTGCGAGCACTTGCATTGTAGTATGCATAAGCGGGATCGAAATTATAAATTTCGTCCGACAGATACATTGAGATTACAGGTCCCAAATCATCATCGTTGCGCTTTGCGCAAGAAGAGAAGAAGGGAATCATCATCAGTACACACAAAAGGAGTGCAATGATTCTTTTGAGCATGGTAAAAACCTCCTCTTTTTGAAAGAAAATAGACCTTCGTGCTCTTGGCACGGCATATACTCCTATATTATATACTATTTTGCATTATATTTCAAGAGGTTTTGCACTTTTTTGATGTATATTTTGTTAATTTTTTTGGGAAGTTAAGTATAAAAAGGCAATCATAAGGAGTGAGGAAAATGAATGACATTACAAGAAGCGATCTTGCTTGCGAGCTTGCGGGGAACGGAAAATCGATTTGTGCAGGTGCGGAATGGAAAACGAGAGATGCCGCCGGCTTTGCTATCAGTGAGTTGATTATCAGCACAAAAGAGGCAGCCGATAATCTTGGAAAGCCCTGCGGGCACTATCTCACCGTGGAATGTGGACGCATTGACCGTTTGAGCGCAAGCGATCAACGAGCGCTTGCACATCTTTTGGCAGGAGAACTGCGTGGAACGGTGCTGCGACTAACACACAAGGCGGTCGATACTCATCTTTCGGTGTTTGTGGCGGGACTTGGTAACGCAGATCTCACCCCCGATGCCATAGGACCGCAAACGATGCGACGTCTGACTGCAACGCGACACTTGCGACAATACGAAAAGGAACTTTATCATGCCGCAGGATGCTCGGCTCTCTCAGCTCTTGCACCGGGTGTGTTGGGACAAACGGGAATTGAGACGTCCGAACTCTTGCGAGGGGCCGTAAACGCAACGCATCCCGATGTCATTATTGTCATCGATGCACTCACCGCACGGAGTTGTGACCGCCTTTGTGCAACCATTCAACTCTCCGACACCGGCATCGAACCGGGTTCGGGTGTTGGCAACCATCGCAGTGCCATTACCTACAAAAGCATGGGGGTTCCTGTTATTGCTTTGGGCGTGCCTACTGTGGTTAATTCTGCTACGCTGGTTTGGGATGCGCTCCGCCAAGCGGAGATCGACGGGGAAGATCCGCGTTTACAAAAGGTGCTCGAAACGGGAAAAAGCTTTTTCGTCTCTCCCAAGGAGAGTGACCTTATTTGCGAGAGCATCGCGCAGCTATTTGCACGTGCCATAGGACTTGCTTTTACCGAAGGGCTGATAGAGGCGGAATAAGCGGACAATCTACGGCATACAATGGGATGATGCTTACAAACAGGAGGAAAAATAGAATGGAACGTCATCCCATCCCCACGCTCGCTCCTGCGGCAGAGCCGCAAATTCACCTGTCGCCCAAGCCCTTTCGCAAATCTCGACATTTTGGAGCGTTTCTCATTTGCTGTGCACTCTTTATCGCGGGCTTTGCCCTTACGGCACTTTGGCAAAATGCAGACGGCACCTTTGGAAAGAAAGACGAGGGGACATCGTCCCCCATGCAAGAAGATGATACTCCCCCAATTATTGCGCCAAGCGAGCCTCCCGTATCTGAGGATGTCATCGCCATTCCCGAGGGGGCAACGCCTATCGTGACCTACGATCTTTCCCATCTGGGGCAAGGGATCGGACACTTGAATAATGAAACTTTTTATAACCCAAACATAAACTCGCTTCTTGCCGTTGATGTCACCACCAAACTCGCCCAAGAGCCGTTGGTGCTCGTTTTGCATACGCACACAAGTGAGGGATATCTTGAGGAGTCCGCTGCTTATCTTGAGGGAGACATCGGAGAGATCACCTATACACAAAATGAAGAGCAAAATATGTTGGCGGTTGGCAAAGCGTTTATTTCCGCTCTAAATGAAAATGGCATCACCGCAATTCATTGCACGGTGATGCATGATGCATCGGGGCTTTCGGGCTCGTATGAGCGCGCCGCTCAAAGTATTCAATTCTTTCTAACACACTATCCAAGCATCCGTTACGTTGTGGATCTCCATCGAGATGCCATTCTCACCGCCGAGGGAGAATACGTTCGTGCTGTTGCCGAGATTGATGGCAAGAGTGTTGCACAAATCCTTCCCGTGGTGGGGAGCAATGCCGGTGGATGGGAGCACGAGAGATGGGAAGGGAATCTTGCGCTCGCTTTGCAAATGCGCCAAGTTCTCAATCAAAACGATACCGCGCTCTGTCGCCCGGTTATGTTGCGCAACAACACCTATAACCAAGAAATGGCCCCCTACGCAATCCTTTTGGAGATTGGTACAGGAGCCAATTCGATTGATGAAGCCATAGCGGCTGCCACCCTTGCAGGAAAGGCATTTGCCAAGGTGATTTTATCTCACTGACGGCGCAGGCAGAGCACTTCAATACCGAGAAAAACAGCGCCCAAAAGAAGACCGAAACCGAGAGAAATTACGCCGGTTTCCATGGCACCGATAACGCCAACAAAGCCAATGAGACAAAGACCAAAACCGAGGGCACGTGCAACAACGCGAGTGCGTGCAGCGGTCAAAAAAGCAAGAATAAGAGACAGAGCGGCGAGTAGGGCATCAGCCGCTTTTCTCATTTTCGAGGGTCTTGCTCCAACATTAAAGTAATCTCCAAAAATATCATTATTGGAATAAATATGTCCGTTGTTTTGATAAGAAATGTTCATTTTATACCTCACTAAATCCAAAAATGGAACTCTTGTGAGGTTATTATAGCATTCAAATTGGTATTTGTCAATACCTTTTTTCCAAAAAAAGAAAAATTTTTTCAAAAACCCCTTTACAAAATAGAAGAGTCGTGTTATAATAATATCATAATCGGAAAAAGGAGGGGCTTATGGAGTCTTATCTGGATAGAATTAAATTGATGAAAAACGAAAAAAAGATGACCAATGAACAACTCTCGGAGCGCACGGGAATTCCGCTTGGAACGCTGAGCAAAATTTTGGCGGGCATGAGCGATTCGCCCAAGCTTTCCAACATTGTTGCTATCTGCAACGCGCTCGATTGTTCGGTGGAATACATCGTCAGCGGTACGCCCGAGAACACCAACAATTACAGTTTGAGTGGGGAAGAGATTCGTATGATTGAATCCTGGCGCGAACTCGATTCCTTTGGTCGTGACCTCGTGGAAACTGTTATATATAAGGAAGCACAACGTGCCGCTGCCGTGGCTGTGGCTGCTCCTCAAACTGCTCCCACAAGCAATGAGAGAAGTGCACGCATCCTGCCTACAATGCGTCCCCAAGGCCGTTATGCAGGCGAGGTTGTTCGCACAGGCAAGCGCGCCATTCTGCTTTACGAATTGCCTGTTTCTGCAGGTGTCGGCGTCTATCTCGACGAGGCAGAGGCAGAGAGCATCAACATTCCCGACAACGAAAAAACCGCCGATGCAGACTACGCTCTGCGCATCAGCGGTAACAGTATGGAACCTAAGTATCGCGATGGCGATATTCTCCTTGTTCGAAATGCCGATAGCATCGATGTTGGTGAACTCGGTATCTTCCTGTTGGACGGTTGCGGCTTCTTCAAAGTGTTTGGCGGAGACCGACTCCTTTCGCTCAACCCGAGCTATGGTCCCATTTTGCTCAAGGATTTTGCCGACGTCCAATGCAAGGGCTTGGTAGTTGGCAAACTGAAGCGTAAATAAAATTGAGGCAGGGAAACGTATGCACGAAAATCACAGACAGAGAATGATGGAAAGATGCCAAAAAACCGGTTTCGATTCTTTTGCCGACCATGAGGTTTTGGAAATGCTCCTCTACTATTCCAAGCCGCGATGTGATACAAACGAGACAGCACATCTGCTTTTGGAACGTTTTGGCCGTATTGACGGTGTATTTGAAGCGACGGTAGAGGAGCTGACACAAATTGATGGCATCGGTCAACATAGCGCGGTGCTAATGCAACTCATTCGCGAGGCGGCACGCCGCTATACCAAGGCGGTGATGCAAAACCGCAAACGCTTTATGCACATTCGAGAGGTAGCCGAGTTTGCAAATGCCTGCTTCGTCGGTTCTACCACCGAACAGTTGTATTTGTTCCTATTTAATAATGGAATGGAAATGATCGATTCCATCCTCCTTACAACGGGAGCTATCAACAGTGCCGAGATTCCATCGCGTTTGATGTTGGAAAAAGCAATTTTGAAAAGAGCATCCTGCGCCGTTTTGGCGCATAACCATCCTCACGGAATAGCTGTGCCGTCTGACAGTGACATTCAACTCACTTGCCACGCGGCAGAGGTGTTGGGCATGATCAATATTCCGCTCCTTGAGCACTTGGTATTTGCCGAAAACCGCTATGCTTGCATTATGAAATCGAATTATCGACTGCAAGCCAACAATGAAATTCCGGGGTTTGCAAAACCCAACTCCTTCCTCGTTGACCTCAATGAATTCTTGAAAATTGAAGATGAAGACTGTATCATTCCCGACCCCTTTGAGGTAAACGAAGCGAAGAAAAATGCACAAAGGCAAAAAGAATCATAAAAAATCAGCCGCAAAACCGAGGTTTTGCGGCTGATTTTCTTCATTTATGGCAAATTTTATCCTACAATAGCAGGTTTCTTTTTGTTCGTTGTTTGCGTCTTAACGTCAAAACCGTATTGTGCCGAGGAGCCAAGCGAGGATTCGATGCGGAGCAAGCGATTGTATTTTGCAACCCGCTCGCTACGGCAGGGCGCACCTGTCTTAATCAGGTGTGCGCCAACGGCTACCGAAATATCGGCAAGCGTCGTGTCTTCGGTTTCACCACTACGGTGAGAGGGGATATAGCCGTATCCTGCATTTTTGGCGGCAGAGATAACCTGCAAGGTTTCGGTGAGTGAACCGATTTGGTTGGGCTTGATGAGAATGGCATTTGCCGCACCGCGTCGGATGCCTTCGCAAAGTCGTTTTTCGTTGGTTACAAAGAGGTCGTCGCCAACCAAGAGGACTTGATTGCCCAAACGCTCGGTCAGTGTTACCCAACCGTCAAAGTCGCGCTGGTCCAGTCCATCTTCCATCGAAAAAATGGGATATTTGCGAGCGAGTCGTTCCCAGTATTCAATCAATTCTACTTTGTTATATTGTTTTTGACGCTTGGGCATTCGATAAATGCCATCCTCGGTGTACCATTCGCTTGCAGCACAGTCAAGTGCGATCTTGACGTGGTTTGTATCGTATCCGCTTTCCTCAATAGCGCGGCAGATGAGTTCAAGTGCTTCTTCATCGTCGGAGAGATTGGGAGCAAATCCGCCCTCGTCGCCAACGGTTGAAGCATATCCTTGTGAGCGCAGGATCTTTCCAAGCGTGTGATAGATCTCGCACCCCATGCGAAGCCCCTCGGAAAAAGAGGGAGCCCCCACGGGAGCGATCATAAATTCTTGAATTTCTACATTATTGGAAGCGTGAGCACCGCCGTTGAGAATGTTCATCATCGGTACGGGAAGGCGCGTTTGACTGGCACCCCCAAGATAGCGGTAGAGGGGCAAATGATAAAAGTTTGCCGCGGCACGGGCATTTGCCAAGGAGACCGACAAAATGGCGTTTGCTCCCAAGCGGCTTTTGTTGTCGGTGCCATCCAGTTCACAAAGCAAACGGTCTATCTCTCCTTGGTCAGATGCGTAAGAGCCGGCAAGGGCAGGGGAGATGATTTTGCTCACTCCGGTAACGGCTTCGCTCACACCTTTGCCGCCAAAGCGTTTGCGGTCACCGTCGCGCAGCTCGCAAGCTTCATAAATACCGGTTGAGGCACCGGAAGGAACACTCGCAACACCTACGGTGCCGTCGCACAACAGAATGGTTGCTTCAACGGTGGGATTTCCGCGCGAGTCCAAAATTTCACGGGCGGATGCACGTACAATTTGCGGTTTTGTCATATTCATTTTCTTCCTTTCGCACAAAAAATTGGTTGGTGCTACTATTTTTGACAGCCCTAAAGGGGAATATACAGCACCGACCGCAAGGGGTGAAAAAGCAAATAGAAATTGATAAATAAAATGGCACACCGGCGCCGTGCGAGGAGGGTGTCATGAGATTGACACTTTCGCAAAAGCTCATGCGGTGTGCACAAGGGGGAACCCGACGAGCGCTTGCCCATCGGCAACATATATTATACAACATTTTTTCGCGTTTGTAAAGTATCAATAGTGACGAAAAAATGGCAAAAAATTCGTGAAAACGCATATAGCATAGAATTTATGGCCAAAATAATAGGCCTTTTTTGTACATAAAATAGATAGACATTTATGTCGTACACCCAAAACTCGACAAAAAGAGATAAGGAAAAATATATTTTCGTGTCGAAAGAAAAAGAAAAAAGACGAGAGGACTTTACAAAAAGAGCATTTTGTGTTATAATCTGCGTAGCAGAATATTCAAAGGAAAATACCATGAAGTTGAACTATAAATCTACCATTTTGGCTTGCTACAACGGATACATCACGCAAGCTATTTGCATCAATTTAGCACCTCTTTTGTACCTGACCTTTCAGCGAGAGTTTTCTCTTTCTGTCTCCGAGGTCGGGCTTCTTGTAGCTGTCAATTTTGCAACGCAAATTTTGGTCGACCTGCTCGCCTCACATTTTGCCAATCGCCTCAATCTGCGTGCCATGGCAATCTTGGCGCATGTATTTGCCGCTTTCGGCCTTGCTGGTCTTTCCATTTTCCCAAAATTGATGCCGCCCCTTTGGGGATTGCTTTGGGCAGAAGCGATACTTGGGCTTGGAGGCGGATTTACCGAGGTCATTATCAGCCCCTTGATGGAAGCTTGCCCAACCGAAGAAAAATCCGGCAATATGAGTCTGCTCCACTCCTTTTATTGTTGGGGGCAGGCAGGCGTCGTGCTCCTCTCGGGCGTCTATTTCTACTTTTTTGAGATTTCCACCTCGTGGTACTATCTGCCTATTCTTTGGGCAATCATCCCCTTGGTCGGTGCGATTACATTCGGTATTGTTCCCATTTATACTCTCCCCACCGAGGGAGGGGAAAAATCCTCTGTAGGGCGTCTTTTCCGCACACCGCTTTTTCTTGTTTTCTTCCTTATGATGTATTGCGCGGGTGCAGGGGAGATGGTGATGAGCCAATGGGCTTCTGCTTTTGTAGAATCTGCTCTCGGCATCGACAAAACGCTCGGCGACTTGCTCGGTCCTTGTATGTTCGCCGTGATGATGGGCATTGCGCGTGTGTTTTACGGCAGACTTTCAAGCCGCGTAGATTTGACAAAATGGATGATTTTGGGATGTGTCGGATGTGCCGCATCCTACCTGATGGCGGCGTTTGCACCGCACCCGATATTCGCGCTTGCAGGATGCGCGCTTTGTGGCTTTAGCGTGGGCGTTTTCTGGCCAGGAACACTCAGCCACGCTTCGGCAAGTATTCCCTTAGGCGGCGTTTCGATGTTCGCCATCCTCGCGGTTGCGGGAGACATCGGATGCCTTTCCGGTCCTTACGTCTCGGGCGTGATTGCCGATGCCTTCGGGCAGGATCTGCGCGCGGCATTTGTTTTTGCAACTATCTTTCCCATCATCTGCCTTGCAGTTTTGCTGATGCAGAAAAGAAAGAAGAATGAGGAGGGGAAAAGCTAAATTGACCATCGTAATTTTTGTTCGCCACGGGCAGAGCACTGCCAATCTTGAGCGCGTGTTTGCAGGGCATACTGATGCCCCCTTGACCGAGTTGGGGCAAAAACAAGCCGAAAATACTGCAAACTTCCTCAAAAACTATCCCATCCGAGCCATTTATTCCAGTGACCTCGCGCGCTCGATGCAAACTGCCGCACCGACGGCAAAATCGCACGATCTCCCCATTATCCCCGACCGCGAGCTCCGCGAAATTTTTGCGGGAGAGTGGGAAGGTTGCTCCTATGATGAATTGATGGAAACATACGCCGAAAGCTACACCACTTGGCGTACCGATTGCGGTCGTGCACACCCCGAGGGTGGTGAGAGCACCCTCGAACTTGGTTCGCGCATCTATCGCGAGGTTGACCGCTTGATAGAGAAGCACAAAGGCGAATGCTTTGCCATCTTCACGCACGCCACGCCCATCCGCCTGATGCGCGCAAAGTGGGAAGGATACGCCCCCGAGGAGCTCAAAAACGTAGAATTTTGCGCCAATGCCTCGGTTTCGGTCGTCGAATACGACGATGACGGAAACGCAAACGTCCTCTTGTGCGGCTACGATGAGCACCAAGGGGATATTGCAACAAGGTTTGCAAAGGGGACAATCTAACAAAGTAGGGCGGGGGCAATTTTGCGAAGCAAATTTGCCATGTAGCGAAGCGAAGTATGCTTGCTTCCCGCCGAAAACAAAGAACGGCAAGCATAGCTTGCCGTTCTTTTTGAATGTATAACTTCATAATTTATTTTTCAAAAACGAGTATACTTCCTAATCTTTCATCCGTCATTTTTTTGAAAAGCTTGAATCCGCAATGAGTGAGTAATTCCTCTACACTTTCAGCGGATGCGAACATTCTAATTTGTTTCAACCAAAATATCATTTCTTCCTCAGAAAAGCCGTATTCTTCAAATCTTGGGTAAGACTGTATTTTGTTAGTGTTCACACAATGTAAGGTGATTTTACCACCGGGTTTTAATACTCTATAAGCTTCTTTTATAATTGTCGGAATTTCTCGGCATTCTTCCAACCCGGCATTCGAGCAGACAGATGTAAACATACAGTCATCAAAAGGCAGTTTCCAAAGGGAAGTCGTAATACCTAAACCGTTTATATTATAATATTTTGCAAGGGCATCGGCATTTTTCGCACATCCAAAGTCAATATCAACACCCATATAGTAGTCTTGTTCTGTCATTTTTTGCATAACAGCAGTTGTTCCACCGCCCGCACCAACGGTGAGTTCCAAAATTTTATTTCCTTGTTGATGTAGGATGTTATCGGTATAAAAATTCCAAAACGAAGGATTATTTTCTCGCCATTTAGATGCTCGAGCCGCTTTTTCTTTTCCGTTGCTGACTTTTGAACTTACTGAAATTGCTTTCACCATCTCTTCGGCATCAATATCATCGCTAAGCTCATTTCTTCCGGAGATCCAAATAGGTTGTCCAATGTCAGCATAGATTTCTAAGCGACGGATAAATTCTGCCTTGCTTGGAATAATTGTGCGAAAGAACTTTTTTGCATTTTTTTGATAATTCTCGTAATCATGAGGATAGAACTGACGGCTGTTCTCTTTGGTGAATTGTTTTAGTGTTTCTATATCTTCCCAAAACAAAACTTCATCTAAAGCATTCAAAATCATATGAGGCACACTC
This sequence comes from Eubacteriales bacterium, assembly GCA_045532215.1. GTDB lineage: Bacteria > Bacillota > Clostridia > Oscillospirales > CAG-272 > UMGS1865. Next base: position 19,191 of record JAZSFM010000110.1, read on the forward strand.
CTTTTCAAGTTTTTATTAATTATAGCATATAGATTTTGTAAATACAAGACTTGACTTTTTGCTAAATTTGTGGTATAATATATATGTAAAAAGCACCGCGAAAGTGGCTATGTGTCACTCTCGCGGTGCTTTTTTTATATATTTTCCACCCCCAACCGATTAAACCGGTCAACCAAGGTGTTCCAAGTAACAAGATCAACGGTCTCGCCCACGGGGAGTCGGTTTTGCTCTCTGAACAGTCGCACCGCGCGTGCCGTTTTGGCATCGAATATGCCGCTGATCTCTACTTCGTCGAGCTCAATTTGACTTTCTCCAAGCTCGCGGAGCATAAACTGCAAAACGTTGATGGTAAAGCCCTCGTCGCCTTCGGAAAGTAGAATTTCGCCTGCCACAAAGGGGAGTATTGCAACCGTCCTCGGTGGCTCGTTTTCGGCAAGCGATGCGCGGTACATCATATAGAGTTCCTCCCACGTTCGCCTGTCTGCGCGTCCCGTTACGGGGAGTCCGCGCATCGCTTGAAACTCTCTCAAAGACCTTTCTGTGTCACTTTCAAAAATACCGTCGATGGGCGGTGCAGTAATGGCGGGATTGTGATAGGAAAGCTGCCGCAAATAGCGTTGCAGATTTGTGATTGCCTGTGCTTCATTCTCATATCTTGGCATAATCAAACCTCACTTTCTATGCGCCTACGTCAAAGCCGGGGTACTGACCGTCCTGCAAGCGATTGCCTTGATAGAGCGCTTCGTAAAGGGAGATGATCTCGTTCCACGTAGTCGCTGCAACAACGCCGTTGGCTACAAGATCAAACCGCCGCTGAAACGCCAACACCGCCTCTTGCGTGCGCGGACCGAAATATCCTGTCACCTCAACCGTTGGGATTTCGGGGTAAGACCGCGCAATGTAGTTGAGATATTCCTGCAACAGTCGCACCGAATCCGAATCCGAGCCAATGCGCAAAGGAATGCCCCCATAGGGGACGGCGACACCCTCAACGTACTCGCGCGGAATGGTTGCAACCGCACCAAGATAAGCATTTGTCAGGGCGTACCACGTCTGCTCGCCAACAATGCCGTCTGCCGTCAATCCAAATGTGCGTTGCACGTCCTCAACCGCCGCGCGTGTCGCTTCGCCAAATACACCGTCGATAGGAACGGCGGGAATGGTGTCATAAAACTGCGAAATATAGGAGATAAAATACTGTAAATTCCGCACGCCATCTCCAACGCTGCCCACCTGCAATGAGCCGGGGTATTGCCTTGTCACATCCGAGAGCGAGATCCCCTCGGCATTAAGGTCATTGAGCCGCTTGACGCCGATATAAATGTTTTGAATGGTGTACCAGGTGTTTTTGCCGATAATACCGTCGGGCGTGAGATTAAAGACCTCTTGAAAACGTCGCACCGCCGCCTCGGTGTCCTCGGCGAAGATGCCATCCACCTCTAAAATTTTGGGAATGGACGGAAAGTTTTTGGAAATACGATTGAGCCGTAGCTGTGCCGTGCGTACGTCATCCCCGGTAGAACCCACTTGCAAAGGGTAGAGCGGCGCACTCTCGGTGCTACCCAACACTGGTGCGTTGCGGACCAGTTCTATATTGTCTCCATAGTAATAGGTCAAGATTTCAAAAGGCGTCAGTCCTTGCTCTGCAAGCTCTACAGTACCCCATTGCGAAAGTCCCGCGCAGGTTACGGTGGTACCGTTGCAATAGGCCGCAAACAGGGGCGCAACGCTCCCGGAGCGGCGGATGTAGTCGTTAAAAAGCTCGCCCGCAATCTCGCGCACGTTCTCAAAAACGACGCGACCGTTTACAAAGGATTGATCCGTGCCCGTATAGTTTGTAATGTCAAAATCGTATCCGCGCGTGCGATAATACTCGGTATAAACGCGATTGAGTGCAAAGGATACCTGCGCATAAAGGTTGGCGCGAATGGCATTCTCGGGCCAAGTGGGATAGATTTCGCTGGATGCGACGTTTGCGATGTAATCGAGAAAGGGAAGCGTTACGTTCTCGGCCGCAGAATCGGGGGGACCGAGGTGCACGGTAATGGTCTCGGGAATAAAGGGAAGTTCCGGCATAAGTGTCTCCTTTCGCGTGTATTAGAGGTCAGCGGGGGAGTTTTCAAAAAAGCGTTCGTCCTCGGGGCGGAGTAAATTTCCGGTTCCGTCCTCGGGGAGCGGGATTAGATCCACGGGCTGAATAGCCGTAATCCCGGAGAAAATCGGGAGTGCGACAAAACTCTGCATCCCATATCCCTCGCGGCGCACCTCAAGGTGATAGGTCGAAAAAGGCGGCACCTCGCTGGGCGACATCGAATTTTCGCGCGGGGGAGCTTGGAGTGTGATTCGCTCGGTGTTCCCGTCGCGATCGGTGGTGGTAGCATACAAAATATCGGCGCGCGGCGTGGTGTCCTCATCTTCATTCGGGCGAATGCTCACAGCCGCCCCCTCCAAGGGGATGGCTCCGCGAGCGGTCGTCACGTGCACAACGAGATAACCTGCGTCTTCCATTGGCATTTCTCGGTTCATAAGTCCCTCCTGTCGTCATTCGTTCCATATCATTCTATGCAAGGACTGAAAAATGGTGAGAGGGTTGACTTTTGACGAGAATTGTGATAAAATCAAATAAAAAATGTATTTGAAATTTTATTTGGAAAGGTGGGGATTTTAAATGGCAAAAAATAAAGCTTTTATATCGTTAGCCGAACACAACCCCGAACTCCTTTCTGAATGGGACTTTTCTGCAAATGGTGATATTTCACCATATAATATCTCGTATGGTTCTGCGACTCCGGTGAGCTGGAAGTGCTCTAAAAATCATACATGGCCGGCTTCACCTAACCATAGAAGTAGAGGCAGAGGATGCCCTGAATGTGCAAAAATTCAACGTGCGATAAGTCGGCGAAAAACTGAAATAAAAAAGAATGGTTCGCTTGCAGACAACAATCCTGCATTGGCTCGTCAATGGCATCCAACTCTAAATGGCACGTTAACGCCTTATGACGTTACTGCGGGTTGTCGTGATAAAGCATGGTGGCTGTGTGAAAAAGATAAACGACATGAATGGGATGCATCAATTAGTAGCAGAAATAGCGGTGTAGGATGTCCGATTTGTTCCGGACACAAAATCGTTGTCGGATTGAATGATTTAGCAACAGTTCGCCCTGATTTAGCTCGCCAATGGCATCCAACTAAAAATGGTGATTTAAAACCTACACAATTTACCGAGCATAATGATAAAAGTGTTTGGTGGCTGTGTGAAAAGGATAAAAGGCACGAATGGTCGGCTAAAATTGCCAATAGAGCGAATGGTAATAATTGCCCATATTGCATAGGGAAGAAAGTTCTTGTAGGTTACAACGATCTTGCAACAATCTTACCATTGCTCGCCAAAGAATGGCATCCTACCAAAAACAATCCTCTAACACCCTATGATGTTACAGCTGGCTCAAATAAACAAGTATGGTGGAAATGCGAAAAAGGACACGAATGGCCGGATTCTGTTACGCACAGAAGTGGTGGGAGAAGATGCCCTAAATGTTTTGGAGAAACCAAAACAAGCTTTCCGGAACAAGCTATATTTTTCTATTTTTGTCAAATTACCACTGCTCATAATCGCTATAGGATAGATGCTCGAACCGAAATCGATGTTTATTTACCCGAATATAAAATAGGCATCGAATATGATGGCGATTATTATCACAAAGGTGAAAAAGCAAAACAGAGAGAAGCACAAAAGCAAGAAAAGGTAGAAAAACTTGGAATAACTCTTGTTCGAGTAAGAGAAATTGAAGGTCAAACAAGCAAATATACTATTTATTCAAAACGCGGTGCGAATGATATAGAACTAACTAAAACGATAAAAGACTTATTAGCGCTGATTGAACAGATTGCGAAGGTTTCATTTGATATTGATGTCGATGTCGCAAGAGATCGTAGCGAAATTTATGAGCAGTACATTTTAAGTGAAAAAGAAAAATCCTTAGCGGTTGTAAATCCAAAACTCGCATTGGAATTGCACCCCACTAAAAATGGTAGTTTGCTCCCAGAATATGTTAGTGTAAATGCTAACAAAAAAGTATGGTGGCAATGTAAAAATGGTCACGAATGGCCTGCTTCTGTAAATAGCAGAAATAAGGGAGCGGGGTGTTCTTATTGCGCTGGACAACGGGCGATAGTGGGATATAATGATTTGGCAACTGTAAACCCAAAACTTTCAGCACAATGGCATTCTACCAAAAACGAAAATCTAAAGCCGCAAGATGTAATGGCAAATTCAAATATATCTGTTTGGTGGCAATGTGAAAAAGGACACGAATGGAAGACTGAAATTTCTCATAGAAGTAGGGGGTATAATTGTCCTTATTGCTCTGGTCGAAAAGTTTTAACCGGCTATAATGATTTGGCTACACTTAACCCTAAACTCGCTTCTGAATGGCATCCTACCAAAAACAAATTCTTTCCACAAGATGTTACTTGTGGATCAAGTAAAAAAGTTTGGTGGCAATGTGAAAATGCTCACGAATGGCCAGCGGTTATTTCAAGTAGAAATAATGGTCGCGGTTGCCCTTATTGCTCCAATCAACTGGTATTAAAAGGTTACAATGATTTGGAAACCAAGAATCCAAAACTTGCAGCGGAATGGCATCCAACTCTAAATAAAAATTTTCTCCCATCAGATTTTATGCCAAATTCTAATAAGAAAGCTTGGTGGAAATGCGAGAACGGACACGAATGGGAAGCGGTTATATCAAGCCGAAATGCAGGACGTGGTTGCAAGCAATGTTATGACCTGCGAAGAAAAGATAAAAAATAAAAATTATATCTCAAAAAATTCACAATCAAAAGTATATAACAGCAAAAAAAGAACCCCACCGCGGTGAGGTTCTTTCTCTGTCTTTATAGCTTTTCTTCTACCTTTGCTTTCACAAACTCGCGGTAGTACATAAACTTGATAATATTCTTTCCCTTGGGAACCTTTAGTTCGTAGTAATTATCTGTGGTCGAGAAGATCAAGGTTCTGCGGCCGTGAATGCCCATATCCGAAATGGTGGAGAGGGGAATGGTCACGTCGGCAATGGTAATGGCATCGGGGGTGATGTGCGCGTCACCTTCGCAAACTGTGTGCAAGTCGTGTCCTTCAATGGTGTAAAGAGCGGCATTGGGAGCGGTGTATTGAACAGCATTCGCCACATCTTTTGATAACTCGGCTCGTTGCCATTGGTTCAGTTCATAAACGGTCTTCTGCTCAATGCCGTCAAGCATTCCGAATTTGTCATAGGTAAAGGAGCATCCGCAAGCGGAGCAGGTGACGGTATTCTTCTTTGACTCCAAAGTGCCGTTTTTGCGGCATTTGGGGCAGAGGAAGATAAGACTTTCCATACCCTCGGCAAGTTTTTTGCCGCGATAGGGGCGCATTTCTTTCTCTTGGCGAGCGTATGCATCTTCGTGCAGATCGCGTTTGATGATTTCGTCAATTTCCTCAACACTCATTTTGGCGAGGTCTTCTTTTGTATAAATACCAACGGGAGCGCCGTAAAGGCGACCGTGGCGCGTGTTGCCGGATGACGCCCAGTTAGGGCTGACGAAATATCCACCCTCGATGCGATAGGTAACAAGTCCGCAACGAGCGGATTTGATAAGTTGTGCAGTTGCGGGAACAACAGGTCCTGTTACGCCATCCCAGGTGCGAACACCTTCGGCAAAAATGCAAACGTTATTGCCCTTGCGTACTTTGCGCAAAATATCCATAACAGTTGACGCTGCAACGGTTGCTTTGTAACGAATGATAGGTTCTACCAAAAAGCGAATCAATTTATAAAGCCAACCCCAGCGTGTGATGTGCTCACTGGCCACAAAATACATTTGATGCGGAAAGCTCAATCCCACCAAAATGGGGTCGTAGTCGGTAACGTGATTGGAGAGCACAATGTAATTTTCGGGCAAATCTTCTTTTTTTGCTTTCTTAAATTTAAAATTGAATTTCAACTTGGCAAACAGAAAGCCGATGGGGCGAATGATAGCAATTATAATTTTGTGTTTCTTGTTCAATTCGTCCACCTCCTTGCTGAAAAAGTAATTCCTATAACATACGATATTATACCACAAAATTGCACTTTTGTCAATGTTTTTGCTAAGTCTTCATTGCATTTTCGCGGGATTTTCGAATTTTGTTCTAAAGTTGGCAAGCCCGCCATATAGTGTACCAACGCGATATATGGGAGGTTTTGAAATGCCTGAGCATTCGATTTATACGGATATTGCCGAAAGAACCGGTGGAGATATCTACGTAGGAGTAGTAGGTCCTGTCAGAAGTGGCAAATCCACATTCATCAAACGTTTTATGGAAGCGGTAGTGCTTCCGAATATTGGGGAGGGCTACTCCCGCGACCGTGCACGTGACGAGCTTCCGCAGTCGGCAGCAGGGAAGACGGTAATGACCACCGAGCCCAAGTTTATTCCCGAAGAGGCCGTGCCTATCGTGCTGGAAGACAATGCACAGATGCGCGTGCGTATGATCGATTGCGTAGGGTATTTGATTCCCGACGCGATGGGAACGATCGAGAACGGTCAGCCGCGTATGGTGCGCACGCCTTGGCGTGAGGAGCCGATGCCATTTGCCGAGGCGGCAGAAATGGGTACACACAAGGTCATCACCGAGCATTCCACCATTGGTATGCTCATCACCACCGACGGTTCCATCGGAGAGATCAGCCGTGACAGTTACGTGGAAGCCGAGGAGCGGGTGGTTCGGGAGTTGAAGGCCATGGGCAAGCCCTTCGCCGTGATCCTGAATTCTGCACATCCCTCTTCGGATACGGCCATCGCTTTGGCTTATGAGCTG
>JAZSFM010000075.1:0-14799 GCA_045532215.1 Eubacteriales bacterium
TCGGGAGTGGTCTCTTCGGGAGTAGTCTCTTCGGGAGTGGTTTGCTCGGGGGTAGTTACTTCAGGGGTAGTTACTTCGGGGGTAGTTACTTCGGGAGTGGTTTCTGCAGGAGTGGTTTCTGCGGGAGTGGTTTCTGCAGGCGTTTTGTTACAAGAAGCAAATGCGCTCACACAAAGAACCAAAGCCAGCAGAAGGACTAAGAGTTTTTTCATAGTGATTTCTCCTTTTGTTTTTTTTATTTAATTTTTTCAAATTAAATTCAGTGGATTGTGAAACTGTTAGCGAAAAATACGCGAAGTTGAATTTGTGCCTCATCGCTGTCTTCGGGGGTGTAGGAATCGATAACGCCCACAACGTCAATCGTTTTGCCGATGAAACGGTCGGGGGTTACGAGCTCACCATTTTCGCGCAATACGATTGTGCGAACAACAAATTCAACACCGTCCTTTTCGCAGTAAAGGGTAATAGCACCGGTGTTGTCGCCTGTCTTGGTAACGTAATAGGATTTTACCTTTAAGCCGGTGATGTATGCAGAGGTATAGAGTGCCAGCTCGTTGTTGGCAAAGCTAATAACCTCTTCCCCAACGGTCATGTCGGTGGTTCCGTTTACAAAATCTGCAAGATCTTGAATTTCGGTGTAGGGAATGGTTTGGTCTTTTTCGATCAAGTGCGTGTAAGCGGGATCACCCGGCTTCATTTGGTCGTATTCCAAACCGGCAATTTGATAAGCGTTGACGACTTCGGCATATTGGAAGGTACCTACGATGTAAACCAGGTTACCTGCTTTGAGGAATCTCTTTGCGCTGGTAGCCATGTTGTAGCCGTAGTAGACCTGCATGCCGTAGTATCTGCCGTCTTCTTCGTCATATTGCTCGATGTAGAGAGTGCCGGAAGTATCTTGGGAGATAATACCTTCTACAGCAATCTTAACGTTTTCATAAGCGTCACGGTTGGTGCGGAGTTCCTTAATGGTAACGTAAGTTGCTGCGCCATAAGGATAGGTAGGATCCTTTTCACCGGAGTGAACATAGAGCTTTTCTTTGTAAGCTTGGTTCAAAGCCGCCATACAGGTTGTGCCATAGCGGTTTTGACCGGAGTTGGAAGCGACGGCAAAGCCGCTTTGCAAAATTTCAATATTGAGGTTGCGCCAATCGCTATTCTCGTCTGTTTTGTACCAAACCCAAAGCAGGTGACGTCCGTTGTTATCCTTGTTCCATTGCTCGGTATCGGACTCAAGCAAAATAGCATAAGCGTTTTTCAGCGTTTCTTTTGTGTGAGCGGCTGCGGTTTTGCCCCATTCCTCAAGCCGACCGGTGGATTCGGGAGTATCAATAGCAAGGTATCTTGCTTTTATGATACCATCCGGAAAATCCTCGGAGCGAGCAACGTAAAAGTGTGTGGTATCGCCGTCGATATAGGATTTTACTCTTTCAACCAAAATCTTTTTCGATTCGGATTCCATATCCAACTTGGTGTTGGTAACATAGTCAACGTGTACGAACTCGGGTTGGTCGGGAGTTTCACCGGGGTCGGTTGTCTCCTCGGGGGTTGTCTCCTCAGGGGTAGTCTCCTCGGGAGTGGTTTCTTCGGGAGTGGTTTGTGCGGGAGTGGTTTCTGTGGGAGTGGTTACTGTTGTTTCAACCGGGTCTTGCGTATTGCAAGCCATCAAGCAAGAAAACAGTGTTACAAGCGCCAAGATGCTTGCCAACAAGCGGAGCATCTTGGGGGCAGGCATTACCTGCCCCTTTTGATGTGTTGCGTTTTTCATAGTACTAATGGGAAAAGATTATTGTGCGCCGATTTGATACTTACATGCTGCAACAGCATCCTCAAATGCTGCCAAAATGCCTTCGGGAGTAGAGCAAGAAGCGTCGATCAAGCAGAATTGGATCAGTTTACCAACCTCATCACGAGCTGCGGAAGAACCGTTGAATGCGGGGGAGGTGTAGTAAGCGTCAGCTTGCTCCAGAGCAACGAGAGTTGCGAGGAGAGGCAGACCTTCGTAGCCGTCTGCGTAGTCGAGCTCGTTAGCATAAACTTCGTTGTCGGTAACGTTTTCAAGAACCGGAATGTAACCGGAGGTCATACCAAACTCAGCTTGGAAGTCAAGGTTGGTGGTGAGGAACTTAACAAAGAGCCAAGAAGCGAGAACTTCGTTCTTGTCTGCCTTCTTAAAGATGCAGAGAGAAGGACCTTGGGAAATTACCTTGGGAGCATCGGGATTTGCTTGGGGAACGGAAACGATGCCAACTTCAAACTTGAAGGTACCGTCATCGTTCTTGGGAATTTGGTGGTTTGCACCTGCGGAGGAACCGATACACATGTAGCAGTTACCTACTTCGGAGGGATCCATTGTGAACAGAGCGGAGGTGTAACCGCCGGAGATTTCTTGAGTGGTTACGTAGCCAAGCTCGTACCAGTTACGGAATCTTGCAACGAAATCGCGGTTAACTTGGTTATTGAAGAGGAATTCTTGACCCTTGGTTGCGCTGGTGTAGGGAGAACCAAGTTGTTCGCACATGGTGATGAACCAGTTTGCTTCGGAGTCATAGCCGAGAGGGATGCAGGTGGGGTCAATTGCCTTGATTTGTGCGCACAGAGCTTCGAGCTCATCCCAAGTGGTGGGAACTTGGAGGTTGTTCTTTTCAAAGAAAGTCTTGTTGTAGTAGAGAACCTCGGTGGACTTGGACATAGGAAGTGTGTACATCTTGCCGTCGCCGAATGCTCTGCCTTCTTCGTAGTAACCGTCAATGAAGTTGCCGATTTGCTTCTTGGTCAAGCCAATGGTTTCGGTGGTGCCGTCGGCACGGGTGATGAAGTCGATGGACTCGATGTATCCGTCCAGAGTTTGAACTGCTTTTGCAATGTTGTAAAGAGCTACGTGGTCGGGATAGCAGTAAGCGATGTTGGGTTGGTCGCCAACAGTGATTTCGGTTTGAATTTGGTTACGAACGTCGTCATAGCCGCCAACTTGCTTATGTTCGATTTTGATGTTGGGGTAGAGCTTGTTGAATTCTACGATATACTTATCAAGTACAGCGCGGAGGGATTCGCCCATGGTGTGGTAGAAAACAATGGTGATTTCTTCGGTGCCGAGATCTACTTCCTTGCCCTCGGTAACGGGAGGAATCACGGGAGTGTCGGTGCCGGGAGTGGTCTCGACGGTGTTGTCACCGGGAGTGGTTTCGTCGGTGTTGTCACCGGGAGTGGTTTCGTCGGTGTTGCCGCCGGGAGGGGTTTCGTCGGTGTTGCCACCGGGAGTGGTTTCGTCGGTGTTGCCACCGGGAGTGGTTTCGTCGGTGTTGCCGCCGGGAGTGGTTCCAGCAGGGGTGGTTTCAGCGGGAGTAGTGGGTGTGTCGCCGCCACCGATGTTACAGGAGGTAGCGAGCACGGGGAGTACCAGCATTGTGATTGCCAGTAACAGGGATAGGATTTTTCTTGTCATTGTAGGAGTTCCTCTCTTTCCTAATTTTGTTTTTATAATTTACAGCCAGGGGAGCTGTAATTACCTGTGGTGTGTATTAGCCCTTGATACCGCTTCTCGAAACACCCTTCATAATGTACTTACGAAGGAAGATGAATACGAGGAACAGGGGGGCGGATACGATGGCAACGGCTGCCATCTGTACGGGAACGTTTACGTCACCTGCTGTGGTAGTAAAGGCGTTACGCAAACCGTTTGTAATCAAACTGTGCGCTTCGTCGTTTGCAACCAAACGAGGCCATACGTAGGAGTTCCATGCACCCATCATTTTGAGGATGGTGATGGAGATAAGAGTGGGGAATGCCAGGGGGATCATAACCTTCCAAAGGTATTTGATGTCGCTTGTGCCATCTACCTTGGCTGCCAAATACAATTCGTTGGGGATTTGCAAGAAGTTTTGGCGGAGCAAATAAATATAGAAGACACTAACGAGGAAGGGAACAATGAGTACTGTAAAGGTGTTTTTCCAGTCGCCCATTTCAATCAATTTTTCCGCAAGCTCGCGGTTGCTTTCAAGCATTGAAGTGCCGAGTGATTTCAGACCGAGGAAATCACTTACGGTTTGATAGTTGGTGATGGTGAAGAGTTCACCGGGAATCATCATCGTTGCCAAGAGCGCTGCGAACATCGCGTTTTTGCCCTTGAATTCCAAGCGTGCAAAAACAAACGCCGTGACAACCGTGATAACCAACGAGAGAGCGGTGGAAACCACACCAACGTAAAGGGTGTTCATAAACAGCGTGCTGAGCTTTGCGGTGTTAAATGCCTCAACGTAGTTGTAAAAAACAATTTTGTTGGGCCATAACGTTTGTACGGTTTGTCTGTACTCGGCGAGTTCCTTCACTGAGGAGATCAGCATGAAATAGAAGGGGAAGACGATGATGAACGCCATAATGGCCAAAAAGAGGTACAAGAAAACTTGTGAAACAATGTGCATAACGCGTTGGCGTTTGCCCGCTTCTTTCAATCTCTTTTCCAATAAAAACTTTTGTAGTTCTGTCATGGTGCCACCTCCTTAATAGTGCGTGTTCTTTTTGCTGATGTAAAGATTCAGCATAGTGACCACGAAGATGATGCCAAACAGAATGAGTGCGGCGGCACTTGCACGACCTTGGTCGCTGCGTTCTATTGCTTTATAGATATAACCGACCATCGTGTTCAGATTGTTTCTGTCTGTGGTGCCGGGAGGGCCCATGTCAGGACCGAAAATACCAACAATGCTGGAGTATTCCTTAAATCCGCCAATAAAGCCCGTGATAACAACGTAGGTAATCATGGGAGAAAGAAGCGGAACGGTGATGTGAGTGAAAGTGCGCAAACGGGATGTGCCATCTACCTTTGCAGCATCATAGTATTGCTTGTTTACACTCTGCAAACCACCCAAGAGGATGAGAATCTTAAAGGGGAGTGCGTTCCAAACGATGTAAATAACCATAACGGCCATGTTTGCAAGCTTGGTGGAACCGGGGTTGATCCAGTTGACAGGATCGCCGCCAAGTGCCTCAATAATGTTATTGATGATACCTGCGGTAATGATAATTTCGTTTTGGTTGCCAAAGTTGTTACCAACCATATTAAACATTGCGGCAAATACCATACCGATTGCAATGGAGTTGGTTACATAGGGGAGGAAGAAGATTGTTTGCAACAGTCTTCTAAAGGGCTTGATTGCGTTCAGGCAAACCGAAATAACCAATGCAAGAATGGTGGAGATCGGAACGGTTAAAACACACAAAAGCATCGTGTTACCAAGACAGTTTGCAAAACCGCCGAAATCGATAACAGACTTGAAGTTGCCAAGTCCCAACTTAAATGTTTCACCACCGACAAGGGCACTAGAGCTATAACCTTCCAAAAAAGCCATGCGAACCGTGTTGAAGATCGGCCATACGGTAAAGATCAACAAAAGCACGATTGCGGGGGAAAGGTATAACCACGCCTTCCATGGGTGTTTACTTCCTACCATAGCGCATCACCTCAACGTGTTGTGTATTTCTTTTTCAGCACTGCGGTCAAGAAGTCGTTTTGGATATGCGCGGGGATTTCAATGCGCTTCTCATCCAGCTTGCTGAACAGGAATACCTTGTGGGGCTTGAGGTTGTAACGAACCGTGGGCAAAGTTGCGTCAATCTTGACGTCGCCATCAACAATAGAGCGAACGGTGGGGTTGCAGGATGCGGGATGTGTTGCAACAACACTGGCATCACGGCCCATAATTTCCAAGTTGGAGAGGTTGCAGGTCATTGCGCCGTCCTCTGCAGGAATGAAGCCCTCGGGACGGATGCCTACGGTTACGGGTTGGTTAGCAACACCGGTAACGTCGAGTACGGCCTCGTCACCAATATAGAGCTTGCCGCCCTTAACCTCACCGTTGAATACGTTAATGGGGGGAGTACCCAAGAACTTTGCAACGAACAGGTTGGTGGGGTTGTCATAAACCTCTTGCGGCTTACCAACTTGTTGAACAACACCGTCTCTCATAACAACGATCATATCCGAGATGCTCATTGCCTCTTCTTGGTCGTGAGTTACGAAGATGGTGGTAATGCCGGTTTCCTTTTGGATGCGGCGAATTTCTTCACGCGTTTGCAAGCGCAGGCGCGCGTCAAGGTTGGAAAGGGGCTCGTCCAAGAGGAGCACGTCGGGCATTTTAACGAGCGCGCGAGCGATAGCAACACGTTGTTGCTGACCACCGGAGAGGGCGTTGGGCTTTCTCTCCATCAACTCGTCAATTTGCACCAGCTTAGCTGCTTGGTAAGCTCTTTCCAGCATCTCTTTTTTAGAGAGCTTTTCGGAGCCCTTCAGGTTTTGCAGAGGGAATAAGATGTTCTGCTTAACCGTCAGGTGAGGGTAGAGTGCGTAGTTTTGGAATACAAGACCGACTCCGCGGCTTTCTGCCGGGAGATTGGTGACATCATTATCACCAAAGTAGATCTTACCGCCCGAAACTTTTTGCAAGCCGCTGATCATGTAGAGCGTGGTACTTTTACCGCAACCGGAGGGACCGAGCAAACCGATGAGCTTGCCATCCGGAATGGTAAAGGTAAAACCATTTACCGCCATGAACTCTTTCTCGCGTCTGTTACGAGGAGGGAAGATCTTTGTTACGTTTTCCAATACAACTTTCATACAAGACTTCCTTTCTGTTCGTTTATGTAAATTTTAGTCTGCTTACGAGTTTTGTTGATGGTCTGCAAGCGATTCTGCGTGCAGCTTTTGTTTGTACTCCAAAAGTTCTTCGGGAGTGTCGAATATCATTTGGCTGGCAAAGTCAACGGTTACCGTTCCTGCCAACATATCGTGCAATGGAGTATTTGCTTTTGTAAAAAACAAGAGCGCTATTTGTGCCACAATCAGCAAAAACAGGAGGAGAAGTGTGACGATGCTTGCCGTGTTAAGCACAAGAGAAATCAGAACGAATACCGGAATCATCGTCTCCACTGCATATTTGCCAAGCACCGTGCGGACAAACAAGATAACGGGGGATATCTTTACGCCATCGATGCGCATAACGCCAACGCCGAATATTTTTTTGCCGAGGGTTTGACCGTTTTTGAAAAGCAACGGTACAAAAAATTCCAAAATCAAGTGAGCAATCAAAAGCGAAAAGGTAATGGTGAGCAAAATGAGTTGATTGACCATCATATTGGCATAAAGATACTCCTCGTCATCAAACAGGGCCTTTTCGGCTTGATTCAAAATTTCTTTCTGCCCCTCTGTCAGGGTATTCAAGCGTTCCTCGGTAAGTGCAAACGTAAGGGCACCGTCAAGCTCTTCTTTCGTTAAAAAAGCATCGAGCGCATATTCCTCGGCATAACGGTCACAAATGGCAACCATTTTTTCTTGTTGGGCATCAATACCCAACACCGAGGAAAGAAGGAGAGCGATTCCAACTGCGACGATGCAAAAAAGAATAATATCACACAAAAAGGCGGAAATGCGTTTCCACATGCTTGCTTTTTGCAAATCGTAAATCATAGCCACATACCTCCAATCAGTGTGATATTTTTGGGAGAATTTATAATATGTATATATTATAGCATTTTCTAGCATCAAAAAGCAACAGTATTTTCCTTTTTTAGATAACTTGACAGAAAAATCGGCATTCTGCACAATATCGCTTCACCGAAGTGCGAATTGTTCTTTCAAAAGGACGTAAAAAAAGAGTGGTTGTAACTCTCCCTTGTGTGATTTTCAACAAAAATGCAAATTTGACGCAAAATATGCGGTGCAGAAAATTTTCGTTATTTTTTCTCATTTTGAAGAATGAGAAGAATTGGTCTGCCGTTTGGCACGAACGCAATCATTCCTCAAAAGCACTTGTTAGATTTTTTTGTGAGAAAAGCAGGAAAAGCATTATTCAAAGCAAAAAAACAGTTGATTTGTGTTATGCTTGAATGGAAAGATTTTTGGAAAAAGCATCGTGCTTTTTGGGGGATAAAAATCATTCTTTGATGTGTGATTGAAAAAAATAAAAATGCCCGTTTTTGCACCACGTATATGCGTTTTCGGTGCAAAAACGAGCATTTTTGTTTTGTTTTTTGCTTGTTTGGGAGTGGTTTTACAGCTCCTTCTTTTCTGCTAATTTATCCAAGGCATAGCGATAGCCATCACCGTATTTGAGGCACTTACTTACCCGGCTGATGGTTGCGGTGCTGATGCCAATCTTTTGGCAAATGGTTTGATAGTTCTCCCCCTCGTTCAAAAGAATGGCGGTGTCGAGGCGTTGCGCCATATCTTCGAGTTCTTTAATTGTGCAAAGGTCTTCAAAAAAAAGATAGCAATCTTCAACACTTTCCAAACTGAGAATCACTTCAAATAAGCGGTCGATGGATTTTGACTGGAATTTAGGCATGGGAGTCCTCCTTGCGTTTCTTTACACCAATATTTTATCACTTTATCTTGCTAAAGTCAAGGCCTTTCGCAAGTGTTTACAAAAAGTTCATACAAAAGTGGAAATCGGCATTTTTTGACGCACGCGCGAGCATTTCTTTGTCAGTTTTGTATAGAGTTTGGTGATAAATTGACATATTTTTTTACTTGACAGGGATGTGTTGTTATGATATAATATATTCATATAAGCGAGATTTCTGCGACTGACGGATAAATGTGGGGAACCACAGTGGAACAGAAATCTTTTTAAGCCGACCGTCTGGGCGCACTTTCCTTGCAATGGAGGAGTGCGCCTTTTTGTATTTTTGTTCAAAAATTTGGGTAAGGAGAACATCAAAATGAAAAAAGTAGCCATCATTATGGGAAGTGCAAGCGATCTTCCCGTCGTACGCAAAGCCATCGATATGCTGACCTCTTTGGACATCCCCCACGAGGTTCACGTTTATTCGGCACACCGTACCCCTCGCGAGGCGGCGGAATTTGTGACATCTGCACGTGAAAACGGCTTTGGCGTCATCATTGCTGCCGCAGGAATGGCGGCACATTTGGCGGGAGCTGTTGCGGCAAACACCACACTGCCTGTTATCGGCATTCCCTGCAAATCGGCACAGCTTGACGGTATGGATGCACTCCTTGCCACCGTACAAATGCCAACGGGTATTCCCGTGGCAACTGTTGCCATTGACGGTGCGGCAAATGCGGCACTTCTGGCAGCAGAAATTTTGGCGCTTTCCGATGATACGCTTGCGAAAAAACTCGTCGACAAGCGCGCGGCAGATGCCAAGGCAGTGCTTGCCAAGGATGCGGAAATTGCCGCAGAGTTCAACAAGTAAACAATTCACACCAACCATCAAAACAAGGAGACAAACAAATGGGCGGATTTTTTGGAGCGGTTAGTCGCACGGATGCGATCTCTGACGTATTCTTTGGAACAGACTACCACTCACATTTAGGAACCAAGCGTGCCGGTATGGCGGCATATGATAAAGAAATTGGACTGCAGAGAGAGATTCACAACATCTCTAATTCTCCTTTCCGTACGCGATTTGAACACATCTTTGACGAAATGCGTGGAACCGCAGCAATCGGTTGCATTAGCGATAGCGACCCGCAACCACTCCTAATTCGTTCAAACGTAGGTACGTATGCGATTTGCGTCATCGGTATTGTTAACAATGATAGGGAACTTATTGAAAAATATTTGAGTGAGGGGAGTGGACATTTTAACGCTATGACGGGCGGCAAGGTCAACTCCACCGAGCTCGTAGCCGCACTCATCGACCAAAAAAAGACCTTTTGCGAGGGCATCCTTTTTGCACAGGATGTCATCGAGGGTTCGGCATCCATTTTGATTTTGCGAGATGGCGGCACACTTATTGCCGCACGCGACCGTATGGGGCGCATCCCGATTTTGGTGGGCAAGGGAGAGGACGGCTATTGCGTCACCTTTGAATCCTTCGCTTACCAAAAACTCGGATATGATGACGAGCGAGAACTCGGCCCGGGCGAGATCGTGGAGATCTCTGCTGATGGCATCAAGCAACTCGCTCCTCCACGCAAAGAGATGCGTATTTGCTCTTTTTTGTGGTCATATTATGGCTTTCCCAACTCCACTTATGAGGGCGTTAACGTTGAGGTAATGCGCTACCGCAACGGTCGCATTATGACAGAAAACGATGCACTTCTCGGCAACAACGAGGGCATCGACTATGTGTGTGGTGTTCCCGATTCTGGCACGCCTCACGCCATTGGATACGCAAACGAAAGCGGTATTCCGTTTGCACGCCCCTATATTAAATACACACCAACGTGGTCGCGAAGCTTTATGCCAAACAGTCAAGCAGACCGCAAAAAGGTAGCAAAAATGAAGCAAATTCCCGTGCACGAGCTCATCAAGGATAAAAACCTTTTGTTCGTTGATGACTCCATTGTACGCGGTACACAGCTCAAAGAGACTGTCGATTTTCTCTCGCAAAACGGCGCACGTGCTATTCATATGCGTTCAGCTTGTCCGCCCATTATGTATAGCTGTAAGTATCTCAACTTCTCTCGCGCAACGAGTGAGATGGAGCTTTTGGCTCGCCGCATCGTAATGGAGCTTGAGGGGGAAGAGGGGTTTGCTCATCTTGAGGAATACAGCGACGCGAATACCGAACGCGGCAAAAAATTGCGCGCGGCTATTTGCGAAAAACTCCATTTCGATTCCGTGGAGTTTCAATCTCTTGAGGGCGTTATTAAAGCAATCGGAATCGAACCCTGCAAGCTTTGCACTTACTGTTGGAACGGAAAGGAATAAAATGATATGCATAACAATTCTAAATCCGAAAGTTACGCTGCTGCTGGCGTAGATATTACCGCGGGCTACCGTGCTGTAGAACTGATGAAAAAGCACATTGCACGCACCAAGAACGAAGGATGTCTTGATGACGTTGGCGGTTTTGGCGGTTGCTTTGGCCTCAATCTGTGCGGCATCGAAGAGCCCGTTCTCGTTTCCGGCACCGACGGTTGCGGAACCAAGGTCAAAATGGCAATTCTGCTTGATAAGCACGATACCATCGGCATCGATGCCGTTGCCATGTGCGTCAATGACATCATCTGCTGTGGCGCGCGTCCTCTGTTCTTCCTGGACTATATTGCTTGCGGCAAGAACTACCCCGAAAAGATTGCTGCCATCGTTGGCGGCGTTGCAGAGGGTTGCGTGCAATCCGGTGCGGCACTTATTGGCGGCGAGACCGCGGAGCACCCCGGCTTGATGCCTCTCGAGGACTATGACCTTGCCGGCTTTGCCGTTGGCATCGTTGACAAAAAGAAGATTCTTGACAACACCAAAATGAGAGATGGTGACGTTGTTATCGCGCTGGCATCCAGCGGTGTTCACTCCAACGGTTTCTCTCTCGTTCGCAAGGTGTTTGATATTGATAATAACAACCCCAAACTTTATGAAGCGTGCGAGGCACTCGGCGGCAAGACCATTGCCGAAACGCTCTTAACGCCTACACGTATCTATGTTAAAAGCATTCTCGCGCTCCTTGAAAAAGTAAACGTCAAGGGCATCAGCCACATCACGGGCGGCGGATTTTATGAAAACATTCCGCGCTCTATTCCAAAAGGACTCACCGCAAAGATTGAAAAATCGGCAATCAAGGTTTTGCCTATCTTCGATCTGATTGCCAAAACGGGCAACATTCCCGAACGTGATATGTATAACACCTACAATATGGGCGTGGGTATGAGCGTGGTCGTTTCTGCCGACGAGGTGGAGACCGCACTCGAAATTCTTCGCGCACACGGCGAGGATGCTTACGTCATTGGTGAAATTGTCAAAGGCGACGATGGGGTGGTATTGCTGTGATGAAAGAACAAATCAAAAAAATAGCCGTGCTCGTCTCGGGCGGCGGCACGAATTTGCAAGCGCTCATTGATGCCGAAGCACGCGGTGAATTGGGATGCGGACGCATCACACTCGTGATCGCATCCAAGCCCGACGTTTATGCTCTGGAAAGAGCCAAAAATCACGGAATTCCATCACAGGTGCTTGCAAGAAAAGACTACGAAAGTATCGCGACGTATTCAAAAGCACTCACCGATGCGCTCCTCGCGGCAGAGGTTGACCTTGTTGTGCTGGCAGGGTTCTTGACCATCATCGACGAGCAAGTTTATAACGCGTTTCCAAATCGTATCCTCAACGTACACCCCGCCCTCATTCCGTCCTTTTGCGGAAAAGGATATTACGGACTGCACGTTCACGAGGCGGCATTGGCAAAGGGCGTTAAAGTATCGGGAGCGACCGTACACATCGTCACCCCCGAGTGTGATGCAGGGCCGATCGTGCTCCAAAAGGCGGTAGAGGTCAAGGACGATGACACCCCCGAAACATTGCAAAAACGCATTATGGAAGAAGCGGAGTGGAAGATTCTTCCCGCCGCAGTCAGACTGTTTTGCGAGGATCGCATTACGGTCAAGGATAACCGCGTCTATCTGAAAGGAGAATAATCGTATGAAAATCCGAAATATTGCAGACGAGTTGAACTCCCTCGCCTACCACGGCAGAGGCATTATCATCGGCAAAAGTGCCGACGGCAAAAAAGCGGTCACTGCCTACTTTATTATGGGTAGAAGCGAAAACAGCCGCAACCGCGTGTTTGTTGCCGAGGGTGATGCGATGCGCACCAAGGCATTTGACGAATCCAAAATGACCGATCCGCATCTCATTATCTACTATCCCGTGCGCGTGCTTGGCAACAAAACCATTGTTACCAACGGTGACCAGACCGATACCATTTACGACCTGATGGATAAACAAATGACCTTTGAGCAAGCACTCCGCACACGCGAGTTTGAGGATGATAAGCCCAACTTTACCCCTCGCATCTCGGGCATTATCCGCCTTGAAAAGGACGGAATGAACTATGCGATGTCCATTCTCAAGAGTGCCGAGGGCGATGACAGTTCCTGCGAAAGATTTACATACGCCTACTCCAATCCCCTCTGTGGCAGGGCAAAATTCATCCACACCTACAACGGTGACGGCAATCCGTTGCCGTCCTTTGAGGGAGAGCCCAAAACTTTGGAACTCCCCGATGTAGACATTGACACCCTGACCGACCTGATTTGGACAAACCTGAACCAAGATAATAAAGTTTCTCTCTTTGTCCGCTACGTCGACATCGCAAGCGGCGAGAGCGAAACGAGAATTGTGAATAAGAATGTATGAGTATTGAATTGATTTCCCCACTCGAGGCTGACGTTCGGTATTTTGCTGCCGATCGGTTCTTCCCCGATCATAAATTTAAGGAATTTTTGGGCAGACAAATGGATGCCAAGGAAATCGTGTCCTTTGATTGTTGCCTCTACGAAATGCACGAAATCGAGTCACAAGATTCGCCATTGTCTCCCGATACACAGCAGATTATTGCGGTGATTTTGCGCCCCGATCTTGAACCTGTCGGGTATATGGAGGCACGCGGTTTTACCTTCTGCGGATATGATCTTGTGGAAGAGGAAACCTTGATTAGTGCCATTACTGACTATGGCGGCGGATTTGATTCCATCCCCTATGAAAAACTTACCGAGTTTGGCTTGCTTCCTACCTATAAGGATGCCGTTCTTGCCCAACTTGCGCTGGTGGAAGAAGAACCCGACGAACCACACGCCTATTGCACAATCTGTGAGGTTTGGAGAAAACTTGTTTGATTTTATTTCGCGGGCTCCTTCCGTCCCTTGCCGCTTGCAGCATTTGACACCTTCCCTCCCGGAGGGAGGCATTCACCCCCAAAACTTTTATTTTAGCAATATTATTCTGTAAGGCGATTAAACTCATCACAAAGAAAACGAACAAGTTAAGGAAATGATAAGTCTGTTGGCAAAGGCTTGGCGCCAAGACGCCTCCCTCCGGGAGGGAGGGGGACCGCGATAGCGGTGGAAGGAGCCCGCGTGCACAAGCGGATTTAGCATTATTGAATTGTTGTTGTTTACCAAGGAGAAACGTTATGAAAGAATTTGAACTCAAATACGGCTGTAACCCCAACCAAAAGCCGGCAAAGATTTATATGCAGGACGGCAGCGAGCTGCCCATCGAAATTTTGTGCGGCAGACCGGGATATATCAATTTCCTCGATGCTTTCAACTCTTGGCAGCTTGTCAAGGAGCTGAAATCCGCGCTCGGTCTTCCTGCGGTCACCTCGTTTAAGCACGTCAGCCCCACGTCTGCGGCGGTCGGTATTCCGCTCTCCGAAAAACTCAAGAAGGCCTGCTTTGTTGATGACATCGAAGGTCTTGACGAGTCTCCTCTCGCTTGCGCCTATGCAAGAGCGCGCGGCACCGACCGTATGTGCTCCTTTGGCGATTGGGTGGCACTTTCCGACGTTTGCGACGTCACCACCGCGCTCCTGATTAAGCGCGAGGTCTCCGATGGTGTTATCGCCCCCGGCTACGAGCCCGAGGCACTTGAAATTCTCAAGAGCAAGAGAAAGGGCAACTATAACATCGTTCAAATCGATCCCAACTACGTTCCTGCTGTTCAGGAGACCAAACAAGTATTTGGCATCACCTTTGAGCAGGGAAGAAACAACTTTGCAATCAACCGCGAGCTGCTCTCTAACATTGTAACCGAAAACAAAGATCTGCCCGAAAGTGCTGTACGTGACCTCATTATCGCACTTATCACTCTCAAATATACGCAATCCAACTCGGTCTGCTACGCAGTCGACGGTCAAGCAATCGGCGTGGGAGCAGGTCAGCAATCGCGTATTCACTGCACGCGTTTGGCAGGCGGAAAAGCAGACACTTGGTTCCTGCGTCAGCATGACAAGGTGCTTGCTCTGCCTTAGCTGTCCAACAATGACGGCTGCGTGGTTTCGCGAAGCAATGAAAGCAAGGCCATGGGCATAAAGATGGGAACGCCGTTCTTCAAGATCAGGCAC
>JAZSFM010000125.1:0-2003 GCA_045532215.1 Eubacteriales bacterium
AGAACTTTTGCACAAATAATACCTAAATAGACTCGTCAGTTTACGAACAGACAGTCGACGCGAGGCAAACCTCGCTTTTGCTATCGCGAGCTCTCAGGGGCCACCGAGACCCTGAGAGCTAAGAAGGTTGATTTGCTTTAAAATAAGGGATAGCGTTTGCTATCCCTTATTTTAATATTTCTTAAAAAGCGGTGTAGACAAATATCTTTCCCCTGTATCGGGCAGAAGGATTACAATACGTGCGCCTTTGGGCATCGTTTTTGCAAGTTCTGCGGCGGCGTGGAGTGCCGCGCCCGAGGTGATGCCGACAAGGAGTCCCTCGGTTGTGGCAAAGGTTCTTGCGGCACGGTATGCGTCCTCGTCGCTGACGGTGATGATGTCGTCTATGATGGTTCTATTGAGGTTTTCGGGAACAAAATTTGCGCCGATTCCCTGCAAGCCATGTGCGCCTGCGTATCCTTTGGAAAGGAGAGGCGAGGTTTCGGGTTCTACCGCAACAATGCGACAGTTTGGATTTTGTTCTTTGAGATAACGTCCAACGCCCGAGAGTGTTCCGCCCGTCCCCACACCTGCAACAAAGGCGTCAATCTTACATTCACAATCTTCCCAAATTTCGGGGCCTGTGGTGATATAATGTGCTTGTGGGTTGGCAGGATTATCGAACTGCGATGGAATAAAACTGTTCTCTATCTTGTTTGCAAGTTCTTTTGCTTTTGCAACGGCACCCGTCATACCAAGTGCACCATCGGTTAGGACAATTTCGGCACCATAGGCAGCAAGAAGTGCACGACGCTCGGCGCTCATACTGTCGGGCATGGTCAAAATCAGGCGGTAACCGCGACGTGCACAGAGAGCGGCAAGACCGATACCCGTATTTCCGCTTGTAGGTTCGATAATGGTTGCACCCGTTTGAATGAGTCCGCGTTTTTCGGCATCGTCGAGCATGGAGAGTGCAACGCGATCCTTGGCACTTCCTGCGGGATTAAAGCACTCCAATTTGCAGAGCAGATGTGCGCCATCCGCATACGCGGCAGCAAAATTGTGTGCTTCTAAAAGTGGTGTTTTCCCAATCATCTCGGCTATGTTATGAAACAGCATGGCAGTGCCTCCTATCAGTTCTTTTCCCTATTCTATCACAGATTTACTTATTTGTCAATTCTCTCTCTATAAAACAGAAAAAAACAGCACGGAAAATTCCATACTGTTTTATTCTGAAACAAAGTTGGGTTAGGACTTTGTTATCTGTTTTGGTTTGATTACTTGTTCAGCGCGTTGAGCTTCTTTGTGAACTGGCTCTTCTTGTGAGCTGCTGCGTTCTTATGGATGATTCCGTAAGCGGCTGCTTGGTCAACCTTCTTTACAGCTTCCTTATAAGCTGCTTGAGCGGCTGCCATATCACCGGATGCAAGAGCTGCATCATACTTCTTCATTTCAGTCTTGAGCGCGCTGCGGTGCATTTTGTTCTGCAGGGTCTTGGTCTCGATAACCTTAACTCTCTTCTTTGCAGACTTAATGTTAGGCATAGTTTTTTACCTCCCTATAGATTTGAAATTCGAATAACTGATATTTCAAAGCGGCACCTGAGAGGGTGTGCACTGCTTCATCCATATACTGCTATATTGTATCACAAACTTTCCCAAATTGCAATACCTTTTTTGAAAAAAGTTTGAATTTTTTTGAAAAAAATGAAGAAAACTGCCCGTTTGTTTTTTGAAAACGAGCAGTTCCTTGTTTTTGATGTAAAAGGATTATTTAACGGTGCCCAGGAACTTCAAAACGCAGAGAACAGCGCCAACAATGCTGTAAATTTCTACCAAAGAACCGATGATGCCAAAAATAATACCAATGATTGGCAACTTAGCAAGCACGCCAATCAAAACACCTACAACGAGGCAAGCGATCAAAAATATGATCAGCACCTTAACCAAAGAGCCAACATCGCCGCTCTTTACCTTAAAGGGCATAGGCCAATACTTTTTAACAAAATCCATTTGTAAACCTCC
>JAZSFM010000077.1:0-9837 GCA_045532215.1 Eubacteriales bacterium
CCACTCGGGGTGAGCGCTCAGACGGTACATGTTCAGGTGCTCAAGTTCGCCAAAGGTCTTTTCATCGATGCACTTCTTAACGTAGCGGTAAGCGTCGCTAAAGCGCAGGCACTGACCGATCATCAGCTCCTTGCCGGTCTCTTTAGCAACTGCGAGCATTTCCTCACATTGTGCAGCGTTGAGAGCCATGGGCTTTTCGCAAAGCACGTGCTTGCCTGCACGAAGCATTTTAACAGTATATTCGCAGTGCAGGTAAGTGGGCAGACAGATGTCAGCCATGTCGAACTCTTCGTTTGCGAGCATTTCGTCAAGATTGGTGTAGGTGTGAATGCTTTCTGCAATTTTTACGGGTTCAGAACTTGTATTAATGGTGATCTGCTTTTCGAACTGTGCCTTATCAATATCACAAATAGCAACCAGCTCAAAGGGAACGTTGCGGGTTGCAAGATCTATGTAACCTGCATAGTGTGTGCGAGCAATGCCGCCAAAGCCGATCATCGCAATTCTTACTTTTTTCATGGTTTTATCGTCCTTTCGGGGAAAATTATATTCAGTGTAATAGATTACATTCCAAGAACAGCCGCACCGATGATGCCGGCGTCGTTGCGCAGGGTAGCAATACGGATGTCGGGCGCCTTTACAACACCGCGACCGTAGATTTGCGGCAGAACCTTGGGAACTACCAAATCGAGAAGGTATTGACCCTCGTTAGAGATGCCGCCGCCGATGGAGAGAACCTCGGGCTGTGCAATGTTGATCATGCTGGCAAGACCGCTTGCAAGATATTCGATGTACTCGTTTACAACTTCGGTGGCCGCCGCGTCACCAAGGCGCATACCGTCAAACGCGGTGCGACCGCTGACTTTTCCGGCATCGGCTACGAGTTTGGTCATAACCGTCTCGCGACCGCTCTTTGCACATTCTTCAAGCTTTTCTTTGGTTGTATTGATCAGACCGGTAGCAGAGGAGTAAGCTTCCCAGCATCCGCATCTGCCGCAAGAGCATTGACGGCCGCCAACTTGAATAACGATGTGGCCAAGCTCGCCTGCCGCGGAGTTAAAGCCCTTGAGCACCTTGCCGTCGGTAATAACACCGCCGCCAACGCCCGTGCCGAGCGTGATCATGATAGAGGACTTTGCACCCCTTGCAGCACCTGCAATTGCTTCACCCCAAGCAGCGGCGTTTGCATCGTTTTCGATGTGGAACTCCTTGATGGGGAGCAGCTCGCGCAGCATAGGAAGAATGGGAAGATGATCAAAGGGGAGATTGTTTGCATAAATTGCCTCACCGCTTTCATCGCTAACAATACCGGGGGATGCAATACCAACCGATGCGATTTCGCACAAGTCGATGTTTGCTTTTGCGCAAACGTCCTTGCACAGCCCTGCAATCGCAACAACGATTTCCTCGGCAGATCTTTCTGCGTGGGTGGGAACGCTTGCCTTTGCAACGATTTTGAATTCCTCGTTAACAATACCTGCGGCAATGTTTGTGCCGCCAAGGTCGATACCAATACGATACATAATGGGTCTCCTTTGTAATTTGTGATTTATGTTATATTTTTTTGTTTTCAATTTATTGGAACATCTCTTCAATGTCCTCTCGGCCGTAATATTGCTTGCTGTCGCAAAAACGGCAAGTGACCTCGAGTTTGTCGCTCTTACCCTCGGAAAGCTGTTCGTCAAGGAGCTTGAGGCAGTCATCCTTGCCAAGCGAGATGAGTGCCTTGGTGGTGCGCTCACGACTGCAGTTGCAACGGTAATCGACGTCAAGCTCGTCAAAGATGTCAAAGGGGATATCCTTGAGTGCCAAAGCGGCAATCTCTTCCAAAGAAAGTCCCTGATCAAAAAGAGCCGACACGTTTGCGAGTGCAGGCAGATTCTTCTCCAGCTGATCCACCGTTTCGGGGTCAGCAAAGGGGAGCAGTTGAATCAGCACACCACCTGCCGCACGGCAGGAAAGGTCGGTATCCACCAGCACACCAAGTGCGCAAACGGTGGGAACCTCCTCGCTTTGTGCATAATAAGCGGCAATATCTTCTGCAATCTCGCCGCTGACAAGCTCGATCGATCCGCTGTACGGCTCGTTCGTGCCAATGTCTTTGATGATGTTAAGGTATCCTGTACCCACAGCACCGCCAACGTCGAGTTTGCCGTTTGGTTTAAGGGGGAGATCAACTGCGGGATTTTGAATGTATCCGCGCACGTTGCCAATGTAGTCGGCAACCGCCAGTACCGTCCCAGCAGGGCCATCACCCTTGAGACTAACGGTAATGGAGTCGGTCTTCTCGCCAAGCATACAGCCCATCAGCGAGGTGATTGTGAGGAGTCTCCCGAGCGCGGCGGTTGCCACGGGGGAGGTATGATGAATACGAATGGCCTCGTTTACGATTTCGGTAGAGCGGATAACGTGAATACGTGCACTTCCGTCCGAGGTCATAGCGCGCAAGATTGTCGAAGACATAACAATTTCCTTTGAAAAAACTTATTTTTTAATGGCGCGAGCCGCAAAATACCAACGCTCGCAGTCAGGCGCAGGAGAAGAAAAATCAAATCCGCCCCAAACGCCGAGCAGTTCAAATCCCGCATCGGCAAGCAGTGTTTTTACAGTTTCAAGGTCATAGCATCGCTCAACCTGATGCTCGTCCGAGCGGCGATAGCGACCGTCGATGTCCTCTTCAAAAAGGGAAAGATCAAAGTCGCAAAGACCACTCTTGGGGTGATAGGTGTTCTGCCAACCGCAATAGATGGCGGAGCGTTCACCATCCTCCCACACAAGCTCGTCCTCCAGCACGTAAGCATTGTTGCCGTACACGTGCTCGAACTTGTAGGGTGTATTCATATCAAAGAGGAAGAGCCCATCGGGATCGAGATAGTTGTGCGTAGTGGCAAAGCATTGGGAGAGATCTTCGGGGGTGAGCAAATAATTGAGACTATCCAAACAACAAGTCACCGCTCCCACCGTGCCGTAAAGTTCAAAGGAGCGCATATCCTGCTGCAACCACAAAATATTGTAGCGACCGTCGTTTTGCAGGAGTGCTTCTCCAAGCATGTCGGCACTGCCGTCCACGCCGATCATATCGTAGCCGCGAGACGCGAGCTCAAGCGTCATTCTGCCCGTGCCGCAGGCAAGGTCCAAAACAAGTTCGGGGCGGTGGGGAAGATGGCGATCAAAAACGGCTTCAAAAAAGTCAGCCCAAGCGGCATAATCAATTTCGGCATTGAGCTTATCATAAACACGAGCAATGGCCTCGTAACCCTCACAACCGCTCATCATCGATGTGCCTTTCTGTTGAGGCGATCCAAAACCTTAACGTAGCCCTCGTTGCCGTATTTGATGCAACGGTTTACACGGCTGATGGTTGCGGTCGAGAGTCCCGTTTGCGAAGCGATTTCGGTATAGATGTGACTATCCATCAGCATTTTTGCGGCAAGCAGACGGCGCGACATTTCCTGCAATTCAGATGCGGTACAGAGGTCTTCCAAAAAGTGTCGGCACTCCTCGGGTGTTTGCAAAGTCAGTAACCCTTGGCACAAATATTCCAAAAGTTCGTCCTGGTTAAGGTTATTCATCGGTGGAAGGGGCTCCTTTACATAGTCATTCATTATATTTTAACATAAAAAAATATAAAAGTAAATATATTCATCAAATTTTTCTTTGCAAAAATCAATTATTTATGGCGGCGAATCCACACAATCATATCACTCTCGCCGCGGTTGGCAAAAGCAAAGTAGGGGATGCACTTGATCTTGATTTCTTCCGTTGCACTTTCTGATGCATCAAAGTAGAGAGCAGTGCTATGAGCAAGACGACGTGCCGGAAGCGTGACTGAATACAAACCGTGAAAATCCAATTCCTCGGTGGCGTCGGAGAGAGCATCGACCGATACCTCTATGCGATTGAGACGCTTGCCGTTGTCCACCCCCTCGATACAATAGACCACAGGGCCGCGAACAAGTGCCATTCTGCCAACGTTGTCGCGCACGAAAGGATTGGCGCTGACAAACGAAAGAGAAATGTGAAAATCCAAATCGATGGTGAATTCTTCTCCCACTGTCAAATAGGCATAGCCATCGAGAATTTCGGGTGTGACAGACTTTCCATCCAAAAGTACAGTCAGCTTTTTGCACCATTCGGGCACGCGAAGCGAGAGCATCTTTGCCGTATAACTGCATCCGGTGATGTGCACTTTACCCTCGCGAGCGTAATCCTCGGTGATAGTGAGATTTCCGTAAGGGGTATTCAGTTCTGCCGAAATATACTGCTCAACACAAAGACTGTTGCCTTCATCCACGCAGATGTAGTCTCCAAGATGCGCGAAAAAGCGGTTGATGTTGGGCGGACAGCAGGAGCAGCTGAAGACCTCTACGCGCTGTGTAATGGGCAGGCGCACGTGCTGACGGCGCGGAACAGCCACCTCGCGCCCGTATTCTTCCAAGGCGATCTCCAAAGGATTCTCATAAAAGAAGGATTTGCCATCGAGCGAGGTGGAGGAAAGCATTGCATTGTAGAGTACACGCTCGGCAAGATGCCCGTATTTGGCTTGCTTTGAAAGTTTGCGCATGCGCGAGGTGAACATCATCATTGCCACTGCACAACAGCTCTCGGTGTAAGCCGTGCGGTTGGGCAGGTCATAGGGAACGGTGAAACTTTCTGTCGTAGGTGTAGAGCCAACACCGCCCGTGATATACAGTTTGCCGTTCGTAATATCTGCAAAGACCTTTTCCAAATTGTCAAAGAGGAGGACATCATCTGTTTCGGCTGCAAGATCGGCAATGCCGCTGTAAAGATAGAGTGCTCGCACGCAGTGACCGTTGGCGTGCTCCAAATGACGGATATTTACATCATCCTGCGAGCCGAAGAGGTTGTCCTCATAAATGGGCTTGTCTTTTTCGTTGTTCCCGCGCATCTCCAAAAAGAAGCGCGCCATATTTAAGTATTTTTCTTTTCTTGTATGTCTGTAAAGGTTGATGAGTGCAAGCTCAATCTCCTCGTGACCGGGTGTTATAAATCCTGCGGAGTTTTCGATGAGAAATACGCGCTCTATCAGGTCGCAGTAGCGCTCCATTATTTTAAGAAAGCGATCTTTACCCGTTGCCTTGTGGTAGGCAATAGCGGCCTCGATCAAGTGCCCCGCACAATAGAGCTCGTGGCGGTCGCGATTTGAGAAGATGAGGTGCGGACTGACTTGTTGATGCTCGGAGTTGAGATACCCATCTTCGCGTTGTGCGTGCTCCATACAGTCGATGAGTTCTTCGCAAAGTGCCTCGTGCTCGCGCATAGCGTCGCGGTCTTGCTCGACGAGGTAAGCAACAGCTTCCATCCATTTGGCAACGTCTGAGTCAAAAAAGATGTGTGGCTTTTTGCCCGTCTCGGCATAATTGAAGCGCAGAGCGTCAAAACGACCGCTTTCCTCAAAGCG
Source organism: Eubacteriales bacterium (assembly GCA_045532215.1). Taxonomy (GTDB): domain Bacteria; phylum Bacillota; class Clostridia; order Oscillospirales; family CAG-272; genus UMGS1865. Next base: position 5,423 of record JAZSFM010000077.1, read on the forward strand.
ACGGCGGACGTTTTCAAGGGAAACGTTTTTATTCAAATCACTTCTGTTCTTCCAAAAGCCATCGGTAAGAGTAACGGACTGAAAGGGAATAAATTCAACAGTTTTCATATCCGTACTCCTTTTTTGTAAGTTCGCAAATGATTTCGCCCGCCATCAAAAGACCAGCAACGGGCGGAACGTAGGGGAGAGATGCGGGTGGAATTCTATCACCCTCGTCGGGGGAGAAGAGCGGTTTTTTTGCTTCCTCGGTAGAGTAGACCACCTTGAGGTGTGTAATGCCACGCGCCTTGAGCTCACGTCTCATCACACGCGCCAGAGGACAACCACTTGTTTTGGAGAGGTCGGTGACCGTAAAGCGTGTCGCGTCGAGCTTGTTGCCCGTTCCCATCGCGCTGATGAGAGGAACACCTGCCGAAGAACAACGCACGGCAAGCTCAATTTTTGCCGACACCGTATCAATGGCATCCGCAACGTAATCAAAGTCAGAGAGGGGGAAGTCATCGGCATTTTCAGGTAGATAAAAGACCTGATGCGCCACAACGCGGCAATCGGGGTTGATATCAAGGATGCGCTCGCGCATTACCTCAACCTTGGGGCGTCCCACAGTGGAGTGAAGCGCGATGATTTGGCGGTTGATGTTGGAGAGAGATACCACGTCATTGTCGAACAAATGCAGCTCTCCCACACCGGCGCGTGCAAGGGCTTCGCAAACGTAACCACCTACGCCGCCAACGCCATAAACGGCAACCTTTGCTGCCGCAAGTTTTTCAATTCCGCTCTCGCCCAAAAGCATTGCCGAGCGGATGTGTTCTTCTTTTAATTTCATAGCCATGCCTCCCCAAAAAGTTCTGTGTTCATTATAGCAGAATTTTATCTTTTTTGCAAGGGCTTCTTTACAAATAGGGAAAAATATAGTATAATATAAAGGACTTGAAACAAGGAGATACCAAAATGACGCGTGACGAACACTTAATTGAGACCTGTGCCGCTTCAAAATCGGTTTTTGAGGGGAAGATTTTGCACGTTTTTGTCGATGACATCAACCTACCAAACGGTGGTGTGGGCTTTCGTGAATATATCAAGCACATAGGAGCCGTGGCAGTTCTGCCCTTGACCGATGACAGCAACGTCATCTGTGTACGCCAATACCGCTATGCTGTGGAGCAGGTGACTGTCGAAATTCCCGCAGGCAAGCTCGATAGCCCCGACGAGGATCCCCGAGAGGCGGCTCTGCGCGAATTACGCGAGGAAACAGGCGCACGATGCAAGTCTTTGGAACCGCTGGGAATGTATTTGGCATCTCCCGCCATTCTGGACGAGAAGATCAACTTGTATCTCGCGCGCGGCTTGGATTTTGGAGAGAACGATCCCGACGACGATGAATTTATCGACATCATACAAATTCCACTTGACGAAATGGTCGAGCGCGTGATGAGGGGAGAAATTTTAGATGGCAAAACACAGCTTGCAGTCCTCAAAGTAAGCGAACTGTTGCGCCGAGAGAAAAACGAGAGAGAGGGAAACAAGCAATGACAAAGCAAAACGTAATGATCAATATTCTCACCTCACGCACAGAGATGAATCTCTCTTTGTTTGACGAGGATGCAGAAATCGAAGAAATCGAAGATGGTATGCCAAACATTGAAGAAGTTTTGAAAAAGGCAACGGGTGAAATGCCCGAACCCACCGAAATGGTGATGGAGGGGACACTTCTCGTCAGCAGTTTTCGTGTAGAGTTGGTGTATGCCGAGAGCGAGTTGACAGGTATGGAGGGGTCTTTTACTGCCATTGGCTTCGAACCCGAGAACCCCAACCTCGTATCCATGATTCGAACAGGCCCTGTCCGCACGGCAATGACCTTTGAAGAAGGCAAGCGTCACATTTGCCTTTATAACACGCCGTTCTCCGAGTTCGAGGTCTGCGTGCGTACCATCAAGGTCAATAACCGCCTTTTAGAGGAGAACAGACTCGAACTTGATTACCTCATCGAAATCCACGGCGCGCAAGCTGAGCACTGCAAAATGACCGTCACCGTCCGCCCGGGGACAGAGATTTGATTTCGCCGCTTACAGTGCAATTTATCTCCCATTAAGGAGAATTTATCCAATGTTAAACAACTGCATGATAAGCCTTGACGATTCCTTTCCTGCGTGCTAAAATAAAATTGTAAAATTTGAATGAAATAGGAGAAACACTTTTGATGAAAAAAATCTTTGTCGCCCTTCTATGCTTCCTTTTGCTTTGCAATTTTATTTCCTGTAATCAATCCGATCCTGTGCAAGCAACAGAATCGACAACTGAACCGACCGAGGGCGCACCCAACGAAGAGGGAACAACGCCATCGGTAACCACTTCGGATGTAACGACTCCCACTCCTCAAGAAACAACACAGCCCGAATCTACACCCGCCCCCGTATTCGATCCGTCTGCAAATTGCTATGTTCTCTCAGAGAAAGAACAGCAAACTTGGAAATCCTATCTGCTCAATACTCTTGCGAACATAGAGATTGAAGATAGTGAAAATTATATTCCCGGCAGCTTTGCTGTCGGCTTGATGGATATCAACTTTGACAATGTTCCCGAGGTTTTTGCGGCAAGTGCCGGCGGTTCTATGGGCAACGTTTGCATTGATATATACGACCTTTATACGGGCGAAGAAATCGAACATTACAATGCGGCACATTGGAAAGATGGAGATAACATTTACCTTTGTGTTGTTGACAAAAACGGAGAAAAGAGTATTTTGACCGAGGGCTCGTATCGCGATCCTGAACTTGGCTGGGTAAAACTTTTTAGTCTGTTATCTTATGAATCAAGCACAGGGGTATCTTTTACATCTCTGTTTGCCGAATCTGTCGCACAAGAAGTCGGCTATTACAAGTGCAACGGAATAATGGTAAGCAAAGAAGAATACGATGCACAATTCCAACAATTTTTGCAAGAATATCAAGTGATAAGCCCAACCCAAATCCAACTTATCAAATGGGAACAATTTGATGCCACGAGCAGGGAAGAACTGAACGAAAAAATGGCAGATGCCCTCATCGGCAGCACGCAAGAGTTTGTTTATACCTGCTTAGTAAACGAAAAGTAAACCGGATAAAACAAAAAGGCACCAGTTGGCGTACCTGCGATAAAGCAGGTACGCCATTTTCATTGCAAAACAACCATTGTTCTTTATTTTGACAATAGCACAACCGTGAGTTGATATGCAATCCGAACAAGTTGTTTACTTCTTGCAGATTTTATGATATAATTTAATCACAACCGAAGAGCTCACGGTGAAATTCGGAAAGGAAACTTGATTATGAAAGAAATAAACATTTCAAAAAATATAGCGGATCTTAGAAAGCGTAAGGGTATCACTCAAGAGCAGTTGGCTGGTGCGCTGAATATTTCTCCCCAAGCTATTTCGAAATGGGAAACCAATACATCTTTCCCCGATGCACAAACACTTCCTCTTATAGCTGCATACTTTGAGGTAAGCATAGATTATCTTTTCTACGGTAAGGACTATGCCTATAATGATATCTACAATAAGGTTTTTGATAAAGTAGCAGAGCACGCACAAATGAGTATGGCATCTTATGAAGACGCTCTGAAAATATTTGCCCCTGCTCATCATGGTATTTCTTGTGGCAATCTCAGAGGAAAGAATACGGAAATGTATGATCAGCCTGCACACATTTCTAACGAAAATGGGTTGTCACTGTTATCGGGCAAGGGATATGGCGCGCTTGTTACACGAAAGTTTTTTGAAAACGTGAACCAAGAGACGATAGAATTTGCACAAACAATTCTCCCCACACTTTCAAAGAAAAATAATATCCTCGTTTGCTTGGCTATCATATCCATGAGCGACATCAGCTTTGGAGAAATGAAAGAAAAATTGAGTTTTGAGGAAAACACATTACGTGAAGCTCTTGATGAATTGATTGCTGTTAACGTTGTGATCGAAAAGAAATCCAAGCATAAATCTTTAGGCTTTACCTATGAGATAAACGAAATGTATCATACTTGTTTGTGTATTCTTTTTGCAACCCTTGAAATGCAACGCTATTCATTAAAAGGAATTTCGTGTTGTATGGGATACGGTGATTATCCTATACAGTTTTAATTCTCGCCCCGCCTTGCGAGGGGCCTCGCTTTTGCCAGGAAAATTGATAAGGAATGGATGAATATAAAAAGGAGTACGAACCAAATGCTCGTACTCCTTTTGTTGTAGGGGCGATTCACGAATCGCCCGTTTGATTTTTACAAGATTTTTGGCGGGCGAACATAGTTCGCCCCTACCGCTAAAAAATTTAACACACTCGTAGGGCGGGGGCTTGTCTCCCGCCGTCTAAAAAGTTATATACCAACAAAGCGGCGGGAGACAAGCCCCCGCCCTACAAGAGAATTGCTTATATCTTCTG
>JAZSFM010000135.1:0-3848 GCA_045532215.1 Eubacteriales bacterium
AATTGAGGGCCACATCCCCTCATTTTATATTATAACATACTAAAGTGTTGTTTGCAAGTTCTTTTTGTCGTTTTCCAAAAAAATTCTTACCTATTTATAATATATTTTTATCGGCGCTTAAAAATCGCCACACATTTACAATTTGTTCATTATTTCAGCGTTTTTTTAACAAAATATCTATAGACTTTTAGGGGGCGTTTGCGGTATAATGATTGGGTAATTTTATCACTTTATGAAAGAAAGGGACTACACTATGGATTTCTTGTCATTCCTTTGGGAAAACATTCTGTTTCTGTTTCAAGGTGGAGCTTGGAAAATGATCGTTATGTGGCTCATTGGCGGTCTTTTGATTTTCCTCGCCATCAAAAAGGAGATGGAACCCACGCTCCTCTTGCCTATGGGCTTTGGTACTATTTTGGCAAACATCCCATTTGCTGATGCGGTTTCCGAAATAGGATTTGCATTCCCGTTTTCAGAAGAAGTTGCCGAGCATACCGGCGCCCTGACCACGCTTTATAATGCAGGTATTGCAAACGAACTGTTCCCCTTGCTCCTCTTCATTGGTATTGGTGCTATGATCGACTTCGGTCCTCTGCTCTCCAACCCCAAATTGATGATTTTTGGTGCAGCGGCACAATTCGGCATCTTCATTACTCTGTGCATCGCATCCATTTTCTTCCCCGACAATGCTGCCGCATCTATTGCCGTCATCGGCGCGGCAGACGGTCCCACAGCCATTGCCGTATCGCAAAAACTGATTGGTTCCGATCCGGCTATGGAGCACATTATCGGTGCAATTATGGTAGCGGCTTATTCCTATATGGCGCTTGTGCCCATTATTCAGCCCCCCATTATCAAATTGCTCACCACTAAGAAGGAAAGAATGATCCGTATGCCTTACGAGGCAAAGGAAGTCAGCAAGCTGACTCGCATTCTCTTCCCCATCGTGATCACTCTTATCGCAGGTCTTGTTGCCCCCTCGGCAGTATCTCTTGTTGGTTTCTTGATGTTCGGTAACCTCATTCGTGAGTGCGGCGTGCTTGACTCCCTCTCCGAAACTGCACAAAAAGTTCTTGCAAATCTCATCACAATCTTCCTCGGCATCTCCATTTCGACCTGTATGACCGCAGATAAGTTCCTTAAAGTAGACACTCTGCTCATTCTCGGTCTTGGTTTGTTTGCATTCATTTTCGACACCGCAGGCGGCGTTCTGTTCGCAAAGTTGATCAATATCTTTTCCAAGAAGAAGATCAACCCCATGATTGGTGCGGCAGGTATTTCGGCATTCCCCATGTCCGGTCGTATCGTACATAAGATGGGCTTGCAGGAAGACCCTCAAAACTTCCTTCTCATGCACTCCATTGGTGTTAACGTTTCCGGTCAGATCGCATCCGTTATTGCGGGTGGTTTGATTTTAAGTTTCTTTGGTTAAGGAGGAATAAAAATGTTTGAACAACCTCAATTCGGCAGATTTGTTGAAAGTTTGGAGCACCTTGGAAAAGGCATGCTAGGCATTATGGTCGTTATGGGCATTATCATCCTAACGACGATGCTTCTCAACAAACTTGCCTCTAGAAAGAAGAAAGAAGACTAATCTTTCCTACATACAAAAAAAGCGCACCTGCTGTAGCAGATGCGCTTTTGTGTTTGTTTTATTTGCGATGAATGAAGTTATCCCACGAGTTGGTATCGTTGTTGTCATCGTTGTTGTTATCTTCATTCTCGTCTTCGGGTTGATCGTTTTGAGCTTCCTCATCGGATTGCTCATCTTGATCGCCCTCGGATTGAGCGTCTTGCTTTTCTTCAGCGGCTTTCTTTGCCTCCTCTTCAGCTTGACGCTTTGCGCGCTCTTCGTTGTCGCGGCGACTCTTTTCTGCCTTCTCTGCGGCAATCGCTTCGAGTGCTTCAACGGTTGCACCGTCTTGCATAGCTGCCTTGAATTGGTCACCATCCATAGTTTCGTGACCAAGCAGATACTCTGCCACGAAATGCAACTTGTCGATGTGTTCGGTGAGAATTGCCTTTGCATCAGCGTAGCATTCTTTAACGATGCGTTGGATCTCCTCGTCGATGACCGATGCAGTCTGCTCGGAGTATTCCTTGCTCGTGCCATAATCACGACCGAGGAAAACCTCGGAGTGTCCCGAGCCATAAAGAACAGTGCCGAGACGGTCACTCATACCGTAGCGTGTAACCATTCCGCGTGCGATTTTTGTAGCTTGTTGAATGTCCCCCGATGCACCCGTGGAGATATCATCCATAATAAGTTCCTCGGCAATACGTCCGCCAAGACTCATACGAATGCGGTCAAGCATATCGCCGCGCGTGTTGTAAGAAGTATCCTCCTCGGGCACGCTGACGGTAACACCACCCGCTCTGCCTGCGGGAATGATGGTGATAAACTTGACAGGATCTGTGTTCTTGCAGTAGTAAGAAACAACCGCGTGGCCGGCTTCGTGGTAAGCGGTGAGTTTGTTTTCTTTTTCGGTTCGAATTTTGGTCTTCTTTTGGGGACCGAGAAGCTCCTTCATAAAAGCGGCTTCGATATCATCCATACCGATAAGGGACTTGCCCTTCTTTGCGGCGAGCAATGCTGCCTCATTCAGAAGGTTTGCAAGGTCGGCACCCGTAAAACCAACGGTGGACTGCGCAACCTTGTGGAAATCAACACCCGACTCAAGGGGCTTATTGCGTGCGTGAACCTTGAGAATTTCTTCTCTACCCTTCATATCGGGATAGTTGACCGTGATTTGACGGTCAAAACGTCCGGGACGAAGGAGTGCGGGGTCGAGGATGTCGGGGCGGTTGGTTGCTGCCATAACGATGATGCCATCGTGCGAGCCGAAGCCATCCATTTCAACGAGCAACTGATTCAAAGTTTGCTCTCTCTCATCATGTCCACCACCAAGACCTGCACCGCGGTGACGTCCAACGGCATCAATTTCATCGATAAAGATGATAGCCGCGGGAGATTTGCGTGCGGTATCGAACAAGTCACGTACACGCGATGCACCGACACCGACGTACATTTCTACAAAGTCGGAACCCGAAATGGAGTAGAACGGAACGCCTGCTTCACCTGCAACGGCCTTTGCCAAAAGTGTTTTACCCGTACCGGGAGGGCCTTGGAGCAGAACACCGTGAGGAATTTTTGCACCAAGTTTTGTGAACTTTGCGGGATCTTTGAGGAACTCGACAATTTCAACGAGTTCTTCTTTTTCTTCATCAGCGCCCGCAACGTCGCGGAACAGAACCTTTTTGCTCTCATCAACGGCAGGAGTCTTAACGCGCGCCTTGCCAAAGGAATTGAACTTGCCACCACCGGCTCCCATCTTTTTGAAAGAAATAAAGTAGATGACAACAAACAAAATAATGATAAAGAGCGTGGGCAAAAGACTCACCCACCAAGGCATAGTTGCAGGAGGTTGGTACTCAACAACAACATCGTGTGAGAGGAGTGTATCTTGGAAGTCGCCGTAGAACATATCAACGTACGCAAGCTTGTAGCTCTTTTGCGTATCGTCTCTAAGTGTTACGGTAACGTTGCCGGTGTTGTGTACGTAAACCTCTTTTACCTCGTCTCTTTGGATATAGCCCGCTAACTCACTGTAATTCTCAATCGCTGTGCTTTGTGTATCTTTGTAGAACAGCGACGAGAGCATAATGATGATAACACCAAACAGCACTGCATACAAAAGCAACTGACGGCCAAAACTGTTTTTCTTTTTCATAAATCTGTAACTCCTTCCCCCTCGGGGATCTTCATTTTATTTACTCGCTGTAAACCGACGGGTCGAGAACGCCGATGTAAGGGAGATTGCGATAGTACTCTGCAAAGTCGAGTCCGT
>JAZSFM010000131.1:0-2958 GCA_045532215.1 Eubacteriales bacterium
AAATACACCAATGCACCAATTATTATTGACTTGGATAATCAAGAATATTTAATTTCGCTCCTTGAGGAATGTTCCAAAAGATACAGCCAATATTCAAGTGAGAAATATCTCCAAAAAGCTGAATGGTTCAAAAATGCGGCTATTGAGGCAAGACGGATAAAGGAACGCTACGCAAAAGAACTTGAGGAGAATCGCATAAAAGCAGCCAAAGAACGAGAGAAACAGCAAAAGTCAAGTAATATGCTGATGTTTATTGGTTTGGCAATTTTTGTTGCTTTTATCCTTTTCTTTTTTACTAATGCATCATAGTACTGACTTTTGTCATTAATGGAAAATCCCTGCCCACCGCATTCCATAAATGCGGTGGGCGGATTTTCTAATTTATAAAATTATCTGACGATTACAATAAAATAAAACCACTGTATGTCATTCTGAGCGCAGGGCGAAGCCCGGAGTCGAACTTTCACCGAGTGAAGAACGAGGTGAAAGTGCAAGGCGTAGCCGCAGCAGGATATGGCTTAAAATTTCGGTGGCTTACCATAGGAATGTTACATCGATACAAAAGCCACCCAAACTCCGAGCCATATCCCTTCGTCGCGTTCGCTCCTCGGTTTTTCCTCGCTCCTCGCTCAGAAAAACTTCGACTACGAAAACCGCTTCGCGATTTTCTTCGCTCAGAATGACATACAGGGGGATTGTTGGTTTGTAATCGTTCGTTTTCGGGCGATTCGTGAATCGCCCCTACGGGGAAAACAAAAAACACGTTTTTTACTTATTCTTCGGCTTAAAATACTGATACAGATTACAAGGGATCATACCATTATAAAGTTTTCTAATCTTATCAGCGCGCATACCGTAAAAGCGCTCGAATTGTGGGTGCGAGGTGATGATGTAGATCTGCCACGGTGAGAGATTGGCAAATGCGCGTCCCATATCGCGATAGAGCTGTTCTGCTTCGGCAGGGGTCATCAAACGCTCACCGTAAGGGGGATTGCAAACGACCGTGCCGCGTCTGCCCTCGATTTTTTGCATCTTGCGCACGTCCGCGCAAAAGATGTTCATGTGTTCTTCAACACCTGCGCGCAAGGCGTTTTCATAAACGGTGTCGAGGATATCCTCGTCAATATCCGAGGCGTAGACCTCAAAATTGCTGTCTTTTTTGATAGCCGCCTCTGCCGCTTCGCGTGCATCCTTCCAAAGGGTGGGGGAGAGCTGCGCAAAGCTCTCTGCCGCAAAGCTGCGTCCAAGACCGGGCGCGCGATTGGAGAGGATGAGTGCCGCCTCAATGGCAATCGTGCCCGAGCCGCACATGGGGTCCCAAAATAGGACGTCCTCACGCGGACGAGATGTTAAGGCAAGTGCCGCCGCCAAGGTCTCACGCAAGGGAGCAGGACCGGCAGCCGGACGGTATCCGCGCTTGTGGAGCGGTACGCCCGAGGTGTCTATCATCAGCGTTGCAATATCCTTGAAGATGAAAAACTCAATTTGATATTTCGTCTCGGTCTCGGCAAACCACTTGGTGCCGTATCTTGCCGAAAGGCGGTCAACGATCGCTTTTTTCACGATGCTTTGGCAGTCGGGGACAGAGAAAAGCTTGCTCTTAATGGCGTGTCCCTTTACGGGGAAGGCATCGAGCTTGCCGATCCAATCCTCCCAAGCGATGCGTTTGGTGCCCTCAAACAACTCGTCAAAGGACGTGGCAGGGAAGGATGCGAGCTTGATAAACACGTGTTCGGCACACCGCAAGCCGATGTTTGCGCGCGCAATATCCGAGAGGTCGCCTTCAAAGGTCACGCGACCATCCATTGTATCGAGACGGTGCAGACCGAGTGCATCGATTTCTTCACCGAGTAATTTTTCCAAGCCAAACAGGCAGGTTGCAACCAGTTGCAGTTTCATAAATACTCCTTTGAGTGGGCGCAAGTGTGAAGCGCCCTGTTTTTTATCTATTATAACACAATCCGCGCGCTTTTGCAATCAATTTTTCTATATTTCCATAAAGATAAAAATACGCAATTCTCTTGCAATCTTGCGCCAAATCGTGTATAATATAGATAATATAAATCATCCGCGAGCCATTAGGGCTCGACAGAAAGGATTTTTGCTATGAGTAAAATGAAAGTTGGCGTTATTGGTGCTACGGGTATGGTTGGACAGCGTTTTTTGACGCTCCTTGCCGATCACCCCTATTTTGAAGTTTCTGTTCTTGCGGCATCTGCACGCTCCGCAGGCAAGACCTATGAGGAAGCCGTTGGCGAAAGATGGAAGATGAGCGTTCCTATGCCCGAACAATACAAGAATATGGTGGTACTGGATGCCGCCGAGATTGCCGCAGTGGGAGAAAAATGCTCCTTTGTTTTCTGCGCGGTCGATATGAAAAAAGAGGACATTCGTGCGCTTGAAGAAGCGTATGCAAAGGCAGAGATCCCCGTAGTTTCCAACAACTCTGCACACCGTTGGACGCCCGACGTGCCGATGGTGATTCCCGAAATTAACGATGAGCATTTGGAAGTTATTGCCGCGCAAAGAGCGCGTCTTGGCACCAAGCGCGGCTTTATTGCCGTCAAGCCCAACTGTTCCATTCAGTCCTACGTTCCTGCCCTCACACCTCTGCGCAAGTATGGCATCAAAGAGGTTGTTGCCACCACCTATCAGGCAATTTCGGGCGCGGGCAAGACGTTCAAAGAATGGCCCGAGATGATTGACAACGTCATCCCTTACATTGGCGGTGAAGAAGAGAAGAGCGAGCAAGAGCCCCTGCGCGTTTGGGGCAAGGTAGAGAATGGTGAGATCGTCAAAGCCGATGCTCCCCTCATCACCACGCAATGCATCCGCGTGCCTGTAACCGACGGTCACACCGCCGCAGTTTTCGTACGCTTTGAAACCAAACCCACCAAGGAAGAAATTCTTGATGCTTGGAAGAACTTTTCGGGCAAGCCTCAGGAGCTTGGACTTCCT
>JAZSFM010000042.1:0-2840 GCA_045532215.1 Eubacteriales bacterium
AGTGCGGTCTCAAGGTTCCCTCCCCTGCTGCAAAAGCGCTCTACACGGGTATGATTACCGACTCGGGACGCTTCCGTTACGATTCTGTCAGCCCCAACACCTTCCGTTGCGCGGCATTTTTGATGGAGCAAGGCTTCCGCACCGATGACATCTATCGCAATCTCTATGCCGATGATTTTTCCTTTATTCAGCTGCGCGCAAGGTATGTTTTGAAAATTCAGTTGACCGACTGCAACGTGGCATATATCTACACCACGAAAGAGGAGGCCGCATCCTACGGTGCAGATGACTTTACACTCTCCCGCGGAATGGTCAACGTGATGGGCGAGATTCGCGGCATTGATATTTGGGTCAACTTTACCGAGACCGACGAGGGTGTGCTTTGCGAAATTCGCTCCAGCCTTTACAACATCAACCCCGTTGCCAAAAAGTACGGTGGCGGCGGCCACGCAAAGGCAAGCGGAGCCACACTCAAGGACCGCGAGGAAGCTATGGCACTCCTTGAAGACCTCAAACAGATTGGAGGCAGTAACCAATGAACATCGAAAACATGAGACGGATTCTTGACAAAATCAAGGAATACGACCGCATCATCATCTTTCGCCACAAGCGCCCCGATGGGGATGCTGTTGGCTCGACCAAGGGCCTGCGCGAGATTTTGCGCTTGACCTATCCCCAAAAAGAGGTTCTGCTCCTCAATTCCGACTATTCGGACTACGTTTCCTTCCTCGGCGACGAGGATGCACCCGTGAGCGATGAGTATTACGCAAGCGCTCTCGGCATCGTAATTGATACCGCAACCAGCGACCGCATCTCCAACCCCAAATACGCGCTCTGCCGCGAGGTCGTTCGCATCGACCACCACATCGACAACAAGCCCTACACCGAAATTTCTTGGGTAGAGGAAGAAAAATCCTCTTCTTGCGAGATGATTGCGGAATTCTATTACGCCTTCCGCGATGAGCTCAAAATCAGCAAAGAGGCCGCTACCTACATCTATACGGGTATGGTTACCGACTCGGGACGCTTCCGCTTCCGCTCGGTATCGGGTGACACGATGCGCTATGCGGGAATGTTGCTTGACCAAGGTGTGGACGTTGACCACATCTACGCGCACCTCTATATGAAGGATTACAAAACCTTGAAATTCCACGGCTACGTGTTGGACAAAATCAAAATGACCGAAAACGGCGTGGCTTACCTCTACGTCGACCACCGTATGCAAAAGAAGTTTGGACTTTCGATGGAAGAAGCCAGTGCGTCGGTCTCCTATATGGACTCCATCAAGGATAGCCTTATCTGGCTTGCCTTTATTGAGGGACCGGGTGACGAGATTCGCGTGCGTCTGCGCTCTCGCTTTGTTACCTGCAACGAGCTTGCAGAGGCTTGGGGCGGCGGCGGACACGACTGTGCCGCAGGTGCAACGCTCCACAATAAGAAAGACGTAAAAACGCTGCTTGCACAAGCAGACGAAAGATTGAAAAACTATAAGGAAAACAACGAAGGATGGCTATGAGAATACTGATAACCAACGACGACGGCATTGCCGCACCCGCTCTGCCCCATCTTGTAAATTGGGCAAAGAGTTTGGGAGATGTGACCGTGGTCGCCCCCAAAATTGAACAAAGCGGAAAGAGCCAAGCTATTGATTTCTTCCGCGAGGTTGAAATCAAGCGCACTCCCCGTCTTGGCGACGTTGAGGCTTGGGCGATGGACTCCACCCCCGCCGATTGCGTCCGTTTTGGCATCACGGGGCTCAAAAAAGAATACGACCTTGTCATCTCGGGCATCAACCGCGGCTTCAACCTCGGGCACGACATTGCCTATTCCGGCACCGTAGGCGCCATTTTTGAAGCAGCGCGCTTGGGCGTTCCTGCCATCGCTTTTTCGATGGATTATGAGGCAAATGCCGTGAACGTCATTCCCTACCTTGATGGCATTTTGGAATTTATGAACGAAAACAGCCTTTGGGAATACGGCTCCCTTTACAACGTTAACGTTCCCAATGATGCACAGGGCATTTGCATCACCCGTCAGGGCGGAATGTTCTACTCCGACGCATTCGAGAAGCGCGATGGAGATTATTACATTCAAGTTGGCGAACCCATTCGCAATCCCGAGCTCGACCTCACCGTCGACACCGACGCCATTTGGGCAAACCACATCTCCATCTCTCCCCTCACCGAAAACAGAACCGATAAAGAAGTGCTTGCAAAATTGATGGAAAAATAAACAAACAAAAAAGACCTTGGCTTTCGCTAAGGTCTTTTTTTGTTATTCCGTCTTACTCCTCTTCGGAAATTTTGTTGTAATCGTCTTCTTCAACGATGCAACCGAACTTTTCGCCGCAGGCGGGGCAAAGGAGATTTTCGGGGTCGAGCTCGCTATCAAAGCAAACAGTCTCGCCGCAAGAGGGGCATACGATCTCACAGTAATCGTCATCCTCGCAGTCACAGCCGTCGCAGCTCATGCAATCGCCGTCGCACTCTTCCCACTCATCGTCATCCCAATCCTCGTCGTCGCACTCACACTCTTCGTCAAGATAGTCCTCAACGTCTTGCAGATCGTCGTCGAGCTCTTCAACGTATTCGTTGAGGTAGTTCAGATCCTCGTCAATTTCTTCAATATCCTGTTGGATGCCTGCAATCTCGTTTGCCATCTCGTCAACGAGATCCAAGAGAGCGGCAATGATCTTGCCTTCTTTGGTCTCTTTGTCAAATTCAAGACCATCAGCCAAGCCTTTGATATAAGCGGATTTTTCGGTCAAATTCATAATATATTCCTTCCTTTCGTGGTAGTGATTTGAAAATGGGGAAAACCTTGCCTGCAAAGTCTTCCCC
>JAZSFM010000113.1:0-11198 GCA_045532215.1 Eubacteriales bacterium
GTACGGTAGCTGACGCGAATGTACTGTGCCAACTCTTGCAAACTGTCAATAACGATGTATGCCACAACGGGCTCGTTTTCGTACATCGTGCGGCGCATTGCCTCAAGCTCGGTGATATCGCGGAAAACTACAAAGTAGTAATCCTTGCCGCGCGAACGCAAGATATAACAGTTCAGCCCAAATTTTTTACCGTCTATTTCGGTAATCATGGGTTTGGTACGGTCAATCGGTACGCCATCCTCGCTAAAGACGATATCCTTAACTTGTCCACCATTTTGTGCGTAAGCAATGATATCTGCAATCGGAACGGTACAGAAGGTCGTCAGGGGAACGTTGCAAACGGGGGAACGGAATTGCAGCATCTCTTGCAGAGCACCGCTCACGATCTTAACAGTTCCCTCTTCGTCAACAACGGCATAAGGGATCTCGACTACATAGCGAAACATATCACTCAGCTCGGTATTGAGTAGTTCTGCCGTATCGTCAGCCGTGCGTACACGATGATAACGCACAAGATACGCCGAAAGCAGGATAGTTACAGCGACCACGTAGGAACTGAGCAGAACAATGCCCAAGCTTCGAATATCGGCCAATGCCTCCTCCACGAACACGACCACAAGGAACATTGTAAGCAGCAACGCTCCAATGATCGCGCAAATGATCAGCGGAGCTCGCAGGTCGGTTCGAGATGCATAACTTTTCTTTTTTGCCATATTGTCACTCTCCTTTTGTCAGGGTAAGGGAATTTTATTGGTAGGGATGAAAACAACCGCGGTTATTCTCCCTTGTTCTCTTTCATCTTTTGCATAATCTTTTGGTGCAATGCCGCGGAAACAGTGGCGTATGCGCCCCACAGTGCCAGAAAATAGAGACTGCTCAAGCCCATACAACATACAACGGCAACAAGAAACAAAATCGATGCCACTCCCATCCATCCCCTGGCATGTTTGGCGTTTTGCAAGATAACATTCACACCTGTCAGGCACAGACCGGGAAGAAGAATGAGACACATATTCATCACAGCCATCAAGAACACCGACTGTTTGTTGGCAAACATCACAATCAAAAGGCAGACAAAATAGATAACACCTGCCGCGGGGCTGATGGTGAGCGTGCAAGCGGCGGGCGTCATTTGCGAGCGCCACTCGGTATTATAGTATTTGCGCAACAGCACCACATTGGAAAGATAGGCAATGATGAGTGCAGGAACGGTGATGAGCGCGGGAGCCAAGCCCACAATCATATCCGCCAACGCACGCAAATTGTTCTCGCCAAAGGCCTGTGCGTAAAGCTCGCGAAGTTTTTCGAGGGATTCTGTGGGGATAGCAACTTGCGAGGAAGTTGCTTCGATAGACTCCCACAACATCTTCCCTGCCTCGGTGCCGATGGTAACAAAGAGTTGTTTGAGTTCGTTGACAAAGCGCATCAATACATCGTAGTTGATAGCACCATACGCACGCCAAAGAACGATGCACAAGGTTGCCAGCACGGTGATAACAAAGCCGAGGAACGTGTGCAAAACGGTGCTTGTTCTGCCAAAGTCTCGCGCGTGCGCCCACGCCATAAGAGCGGCGGCGGGCACAAATGCCAAAGATAACAGCGGTGTTACAGGATTGGCGGTTACCAAAAATCCAAGGCCATAAGCCACCACCAAGAGAATGGTAGGAAGCCACTTATATTTGGGCAACACCATAAACAACCACGCAAGCGTTCCGGCACCAAGTATCAGTGCAAGCACTGCCGCACCGCATACGGGCAAAAAGGTCAAAATTGTTACCAAGAAAGATGTCAGGAGCAGTTGAATAACCGAACCGATATTTCGAACGGCAATCACCACATAGGCGAATAAAGCAAGACTTGCAAAGCTGATAAATGCCGCAGGAATCGCTCCCGAGAGAACACATCCGCACAGTAAAATGGCGACGAGCGAAAGTATCAAATCTTTCACATTCAAACGCGGAAGACCTTCTTTCGCTTGGTTTGCTTGCATATTCTCTTCGCGTTTTTCTTCATTCATTGTACGTTCCTCCTCTCGTCGCATTTTGCCTCGCGCGCGTATTCGCGCGTATTATCTTAATGTTATTATAGTATTATATCACACTTTTTATCGTTTGTAAATACTCCAGAGCAATTTTAAGCACTTTTTACTCCTTTTTTTACCAAATTTTCACCCAAGCATCATAAAACAAGGATAAAATTTCTTTTCTTCCTTTCTCTTTCCTTTTTTTAATCTCCCTTTGACTTTCCGAATATGGTTTTGAAAACCACAAAACATAGAATGTTTTACTATTATTAACAGAATCGTCATTGATATTTGCGGTTTTATGTGCTATACTATTATTGCGAATCAGAAAGGAGAATACATTTATGACACGAACAAAACTTGCCGATCGCACTCTGCCAAACTACACCAGAGGCGAAGAAATTTTTAATATGGTCTCTCACATTGTGGGTGGCGGACTTGGTGTAATCGCCACAGTACTTTGCGTGATATTTGCCGCTCTGCATAAAAACGTTTGGGGCGTAGTTGGTTGCGCAATCTATGGCGCATCGATGATCGTTCTTTATGCCTGCTCCAGCGTTTACCATGGCTTGAAGCCCCCTATGGCAAAAAAGGTGATGCAGGTGCTTGACCATTGCACCATCTATTTTTTGATTGCGGGAACCTACACCCCCATTCTGCTCTCCTCCATCCGTCTCGTCTCCCCCGTGTGGGCGTGGGTGATTTTTGGACTTGTGTGGGGTCTTGCCGCTATGGCGATCACACTCACGGCAATCGACCTCAAAAAGTATTCCAAACTTTCCATGGCCTGTTATATCGGTATGGGTTGGTGCATTCTTTTGGCTTGGGACGTCACCACTCGTGCCATTGCCGCCCCGGGCGTGTGGCTGCTGCTTGGTGGTGGAATCGCCTACACGATTGGCGCAATTCTCTACGGCATTGGCAAAAAACATCGTTATATACACTCTGTTTTTCATTTGTTCGTAGTGCTTGGAAGTCTTTTGCAGTTCCTTTGTATTTTGCTGTACGTGATATAAATTTAAGAGCGTGTTGATGAAAATTTCGTCAACACGCTCCTCTGTTTTGTTATTTGAAATAATATACATTGCTCAAGTCGGCGTTCTCGTATTCTTCCTCGGTCATCCATTTATCGGAAGAATCTCCAAAATCATTCAACTCCTCATCGTAGTACGCAACTGAATAAAAATACGGCTTATAATCGCTATCCGAGTAATATCGGAGTGCGGCATACGCAGCTGGGATCAGTGAGCCATCCTTCCAAAAAAACTGGGTTGCCTTATCGGTTTTTAGGTAAGCATTGTCTCCGCGCGCCTCGATGGTCTGCTCAAAAACAAAGATTGCTTTCAAGCGTGCATCGGCCTTTATGTTACACAGTCCCGAAAGCACCTCACTGCGGTTATACTGCGGCTTTTCCCCAACGCGAAGATAGCAATCGTAGTAAACACAATCGCCCTCCCCTTCGGTGGCAATCAAGATATCGTCATAGCCATCAAAGTCGAGATCCTGTACCGAAAGACCGTAGGTGTCATCGATTTTTTTCATTTTTCGGTCGGTTTTAACACGCTTTGACCAAACGGCTTTGCCATCCTCTTTTACAACAATCTGCTTGACGCGGTCATCTTTTCCGCGTGCGCAGTACGTGATACCGTTGTGTTCAATTTCATAAAGCAAATCGAATCGCTCGCTAGCGCAAGAAGCCAGAAGCGGCATCAGCAAAAGTACACACAAAAGCAGACTATAAAGTTTTATCAGTTTCATGTCGTTTCTCCTTGTTGCGGGATGATTACAGTATAGCACACTTGCGCAAAAAAATCATTGCTTTTTTGTAAATCCTTTGCCAAAAAGCGTCCATTGCGAGTGTAAAATTTCGGGAAGCGGTATGCGGGAGAAAACCAAGGAAAGCACGATTGCCACCGTGATGGCAATTCCGCCTTGGGAAAGGTTAAAAGGAATGTTGAGGAGTGCCGCTGCCGCTCCGTAAAGGATGGTTTCATAGGCAAAATATCCTGCTACCATCACAAGTTCTGCAGCAATGCCCGAAAGGAGCGCGCGCCAAACCTCGGACAGTTTGGGTATTCCGCGTTTAATCAGCAGAGCGACCAGCACCATCACTGCCTTGATAACAAAAGTTGCGGGAGCATAAATAGCATACCCTGCGGCAAGATCGGTAAAGGTTGCACCGATAGCCACGGCAAATATGCTCCAAGGTTCAAGCGGCAACCAAGCAGTAATCAAAAGAATGCAGTCACCAAGATTCACGTTGCCGCCAAAGGGAGACGGGAAAGACACCCACGTAGCCGCAAAAGTCAGTGCCGCAAAGAGAGCCGCAAAAGCAAGTTTCTGTGTTTTTTTGTGAGACACTTCAAATCACCTCCAAAGCAAATAAAATATAGCGTTATTATACTACAACACGTGCGCAATGTCAATCTCTTTTCTTATTTTTTCACAATCGCAACACCAAAACTTGACAAACTTCACGCATCGTGCTATAATAACGTAAAGAGCGTTCAAAGAAAGGAGCACGACAAATGAATATCAAAACGCAAAATGCGGCGACACGCGTGGAAGAATTGCTTGGTCGCGCTCCCTTGATCGAGGGTTCTGCTACCTATCAAAACGCTTTGCAAGGACGTCGCGTTCTTGTAACGGGTGGCGGCGGCTCGATCGGTCAGGAGCTTTGCCGCAGGGTTGCGGAATGTAACCCCGCCGAGCTTGTTATTCTTGACATTTACGAAAACAACGCCTATGAAATCCAACAAGAACTGATAAGAAAATACGGCGGTTCCCTGCCCCTCTCGGTGGTGATTGCTTCTATTCGTGACAGAAGCCGAATCGATTTTATTTTTGCCACATATAAACCCGAAATCGTCTTGCACGCCGCCGCACACAAGCACGTGCCCTTGATGGAAGAAAACCCTGCAGAGGCAATCAAAAACAACGTATTTGGAACCAAAAATGTGTTTGATGCTGCCGAAAAATGCGGTGCTCAAAAATGTATTCTTATTTCGACCGATAAAGCAGTCAATCCTACAAGCGTGATGGGCGCGAGCAAACGGATGTGCGAGCAGATGCTTTGTGCACGCTCCAATTCCGCAACCGTCTTTTCGGCGGTACGCTTTGGCAACGTTGCCGACTCCAACGGCTCGGTGATGCCGCTGTTCCGCCGTCAAATTGCCGAGGGTGGACCCGTGACCGTGACCGACAAACGTGCCACGCGTTATTTTATGAGCATTGCTGAGGCATGTCATCTTGTATTGCAGGCAACGGAGCTGGCAAAGGGCGGCGAAATTTTTGTGCTTGATATGGGTGAGCCCGTGAATATTTATGACCTTGCTTGCGCCCTCGTTCGCGATGCAGGACTTGAGCCCGAAAAAGATATCAAAATTGCCGAAATTGGACTACGTGTAGGCGAAAAGCTGACCGAGGAACTCCTCTCAAGTGCGCAGCCCTTATTCCCCACCCCTCATCCGCGCATCTTTGTGGAGCATACCACTCCCTCCTCCCCAAAGGAGATGGAAACCAAACTCCAAGTACTTGCCATTGCCCTTGCAAGCGAGAAAACCAAGGACATTGTAAAAGAGGCATTGCAAATTGCGGTGCCGACGTATACACCCAAAGACTAAACCAAACAGGCGAATTATACTATCAAGTGCAACACTTCAGAAAAAGAACACAAAGAACCGAAGCTGACATAAATCTGCTTCGGTTCTTTTGTCTTATTGTTATAACGTCTTTTGGGGTTGTTTTATTGATTAGTCGATGCTCATATCGAGCTTAAATCTCATGATCTTGCGCAGAGTGTTCTTGGGGAATTCTGTGTCACGAACCTTGAGAACACCGATCTTCTTGTAAGGAACTGCGGTGCGATTGTAATCGTCAACGTACTTTTGCAGATGTGCCTTGATGTCAGTGACGTTGTTCTTTTCGATATATTCCTTATCGGGATAAACCTCTGCCACGATTGCATTGTGCTCCATACCTCTCTTGCTCTGTCCCTCGTAAACGATGATATCAATAACACCGGGAGTTGCTACGAGCTCGTTTTCGATTTCTTCGGGATAAACGTTCTTACCGTTAGAGAGGATGATGAGGTTCTTCTTTCTACCTGTGATATACAGGACGTTGTTCTTATCGAGCTTACCATAGTCACCGGTCTTGAAAAAGCCCTCGGAATCGATGGCATCAGCGGTTGCGGCTTCATCCTTGAAGTAACCCAGCATTACGTTGGGGCCGGTTACCCAAATTTCGCCCTCGCCGTCTTCGTTGGGATGGTCGATCTTAACGGTGTCAATATCAAGAACGTGACCTACGCTACCGCGTACGGGGTTCTTACTGCGGTTAACCGCGATAATAGGAGCGCACTCGGTAATGCCGTAGCCGTTGGGGGTGGAAATACCGATTGCTTCGAAGAAATTGAGAATCTCGGGGTTGATGGGAGCACCGCCGGAAATGATCATTTTGACCTTGCCGCCGAATGCTGCGCGGATCTCGCTAAACAGCTTTTCACGAACGTCGATGCCAACCTTGAGCATACCGTTGCTGACCTTGATCATACGGGCAACTAGCTTCTCCTTCTTCTTCTCCTTCAGGTTTGCCATAATGCGACGGTAAAAGGTCTCAAGATACAAAGGAACGATAACCAAATGCTCGGGTTCTTGCTCCTTGAGCTCCTTTGCTACGTAACGCAGACCGCCGGAGATATAAATTTCACTACCGATCATCATGTGACCGATGAGCATAACGGAGGAACCGAATGTGTGATGAGGAGGCAGAACTCCAACCGTCTTTTTACCGAAATCCATATAAGGAATGATTGCGGAGAGGTCGGAGAGGATCGCATTTTGCGAAAGCATTACACCCTTGCCCTTGCCTGTGGTACCCGATGTGAACACTAACAGTGCCATAACGTGAGGATCAATGGGGGCATTGAAATATGCGTTGGGATCAGCCGCAAATTTTTCTCTACCCTTTTCGGTCAAGGATGCAAGAGACACATCATCATCTTTGCCACCAAGATAAATGGTGGGGGTTGCAAAAGATACCTTGTTTTCAATTACGGCTGCCTTTTCTTTCAGGTCTGCGTCGCAGAAGAGGAATTTTGCTTCTGCACGCTCAACGGTAGAAGCGAGGTCTTCTGCCTGCCAGTCGCGGTCAAGGGGAATGAGAACGCCACCGATGGAGAGCATTGCATAATAAGTCAGTGCCCATTCGTAAGAAAGTTTACCGATGATAACGCAATGACGGCCTGCACAGCCCATTGCCAAAAATTCGCTTGCAAGTGCGCGTACGTCCTCGCGGAACTCAATAAAGGTCTTTTTAACAATATCAGCACGGGGATTGGGACGGAAAGAATAAACTGTATCGTTGCCGTATTCTTCAGCTCCCCACTCTACAAGTGCTCTTACGTTATCAAAATATCTCGGCTCGTGGATCATATCTTTATTCATAATGAAAATTTCCTTTCATAAATCATCAATATTATAGTGTCAATTTCGTATTTAGCTAAATTTATTGGTTCCCCTCGGGAATGGCACGCAGACCGTCGAGAATGATACCAAAGCTGTATTTGCAATTTTTAACAGCTTCTTCCTTGGGCATTCCCCTGCCAACGGCATCTGCATTGTAACCACGCCAAAAACACCAA
The DNA here is from genome assembly GCA_045532215.1 of Eubacteriales bacterium. Lineage (GTDB taxonomy): Bacteria > Bacillota > Clostridia > Oscillospirales > CAG-272 > UMGS1865. The sequence goes on from JAZSFM010000113.1 coordinate 7,668, forward strand.
AGAGAATAACTTAAAACGTCAATATCCGCATCTGCCCTGACATATCGCTTCTCTTTTGCGTAGGCGAACATTTTCTTAATGGTGCTCATCCACCACTTGTAATTGCTTTGGGAACGGGAGTCGTTTTCGAACATATAGTGGTTGAATTGTTTTTTGAGATCGTAGGAACTGATAAGCGTATTGGCAACCATATCGGTAACACGTTCAAAAAACTCTTCTTGACTGTTGCTTTCCCATGAAGCGCTTGCACGTATTTTTTCGCTTACTTTTTGGTAAACGATACCAAGCACATCATCAATGTTTCGAAAACGGTTATAGAAGACGCGATTGGTGATGCCAAGTTCCAAAAGAATTTTGCGTACATTGACAGTGTGTGCACCGTTGGTCATTGCCATTCGTTCGGCAACCGCAATAATTCTATCAGACATCTCATCAACAATCAATCCGTTTTGTGAGACTGCCACAGATTCACCTTCCTTTCAGCACACAGTGTGTCCATTATAGCACACTGTGTGCCAAATGTCAATAGTTTCCTTTCAAATGTTAACATTTCATTCACAAACAGATGCTCTTTTTGCAGATTTTTGTAAATTTTTTAATCTTTGATTGCATTTTGTGAGAAAATGGAGTATGATAATAGATAGATACTGAAAATTTGGAAAGGAAAAATCCATATGATCACATTTGAACACGTTGCCGCAAAAGACGTTGATGCAATTTTTAACCGCATCGACAAGCAATGGATGCTCATCAGCGCCACCGACGGCGAGCATACCAACACCATGACTGCCTCTTGGGGAGCGATGGGCATTCTTTGGCACAAGCCCGTTGCCATCTGCTTTATCCGCCCGCAACGCTACACCTATAACATTACCGAAAAAAGCGATTATCTCTCTCTTGCCTTTCTTGGCGAGGAGTACCGCGATGCTCTTGTTTTTTGCGGTCGAAACAGCGGACGTGACGGAGACAAGTTTGCACAGTCGGGGCTCACCTGTGCTATGACCGAGGATGGCGTTCCCTTTCCTCTTGAAGCAGAAATGGTTATGATCTGCCGCAAGATGTATGCAGATGACATTAAAAAAGCGTCTTTTATCGACAAAGAAATGCTGAAGAACTACCCCATTGACGACTTCCATCGTGTTTATATTTGTGAAATTGAGGATGTTCTTGTAAAAAAATAATATGCAAATCGCGCGGCAAATATTGACATTTGTCGCGCATTGTGCTACAATATTGCTATTCTATTATCCATCTACGATAGATGGAGCAAAGAAAGGACAAAAAACGATGAAAGACAATCAAAGAAAGATGATTTACACGGCAATGTTTGCAGCTGTTGTAGTCGTTTTGCAACTGTTTATTTCCATTCCCGTGGGAATGTTCACAATTACGCTCACACTTGTTCCCATTATGCTGGGGGCAATTCTGTTTGGTCCCATCAGCGGTGCGATTTTAGGTGGCGTTTTTGGCGTGGTCGTTGCCATTCAGGTAGTAACGGGGGCGGCAGGAGCGCTCAGCTCTGCGATGTTTTTGCAAATTCCCGTTATTACTGTGGCACTCTGTATTCTAAAGGGTGTTGCCGCAGGTTGGGTATCGGGAATTGTTTATCAAGCTCTTGCAAAGCGTGAAAAAAAACAACTCGGTGTCATTCTGTCATCGATCGCTTGCCCTATCGTCAACACAAGCATTTTTGCGCTTGGTTTGTTCGTTTTTTACGGCGAGCTCATTAATACTTGGGCAATCAATAACGCATTTGCAAATGCCTTTACTTTTGTAATGGTTGGTTGCATTGGTCTAAACTTCCTTGTAGAGTTTGCGGTCAACGTATTGCTCATTCCCGTAGCACTCCGCATGATCAAAATCGTAAAAAAATTGATGTAATATGAAATCCACAATTGCACCAAAGACCAAAAAAATTGCATATTTTTTAGCACTTGTATACTTTACAAGCTATTGTATGCGCATCAATCTTGCCGTAATGCTTGTAAAAATTTGCAGTGAGATGCAGGTGGAAAAATCCGCCCTCGCCATCGTCATTACAGGATTGACCGTGGCATACGGCACAGGTCAGATCATCAGCGGCTTTCTTGGTGACCGCATCAAGCCTCAACACATCATTCCTGCCGGATTGGCACTTGCAGTTGCGTGCAACGTTGGCATCTTCTTCACCGCTACCATTCCCGCAATGACGGTGATTTGGAGCATCAACGGCTTTGCCCACGCACTCCTTTGGCCGCCCATTGTTCGACTGATGTCCACGCATCTCTCGGCAGAGGATTACAGCTTTGCCGCTGTTCGCGTCAATCAAGGATCGTCGATTGCAACGATTGCGCTGTATCTATTCTGCCCTCTTTTGCTTGGCGTGATGGAATGGCGCACCATTATGCTCCTTTGCGCCGCGTGGGGTGCGATTATGATTGTGCTTTGGTTCATTCTCTACCCACGTGTGTTCCAGAAAGAGGAGATTCCCGAAGAAAGAACAAACGCTCCTATTCCTGTCTCCGAGCAAAAAGCATTGCCGATGCCGCTCTACATATTTGGCGCGATCTCCTTGATTATGCCAGGCATTATGCTGCAAGGGATGCTGCGCGACGGCGTGACCAACTGGATGCCCTCTTTTTTGCTTGAGACCTTTGGGCTCAGCGAGGAGCACTCGATTGTTTCAACAGTCATCCTTGCAATCTTTACGATGATCAGCTATTCAGCATTCAATGTTCTGCAAAAAAGATTTTTCAAGAACGAAGTCACTTGTGCGGCAGCAATATTCGGTGGCTCTGCGGTGATTTGCACCGCTCTGTTTGCCGTCAATCTGTTCGTCCCCGAAGTGGCACTTGTTCCCTCTCTCATTTTGATGGCTCTGACTGTAGCCGCGATGCACGGCATCAACCTGATGCTCATTTCCATTGTTCCGCGCAGATTTGTTGTGTTTGGAAAGGTTTCGACCTACTCGGGTATTCTCAATGCTTCTACCTACGTGGGTGCCGCTCTCTCGACCTACGGCTTTGCGGCTCTTGCCGAGACCTTTGATTGGAATTTTACTATTCTCACTTGGATCGCCATCTCGCTCATAGGCGCTCTTCTCTGTTTCTTTGCCGCTCGCATTTGGCAAAGACATTTGAATGAACATCAATTTTAGTGAAATATATATGTGGGGGAACTTCTTGCAAGAAGTTCCCCCACATCCCTTCAAGAACTCTCTCACAAATATAACAAAACAAACTCGTTAGCCAGCAAATAGACGATCGGCGCGAGGTAAAACCTCGCTTTTGCTGTCGCAAGCTCCCAGGTAGCGAAGCGGCGTGAGCGCAATGAATGACAGTCCAGTGGACTGTCAGAACGCGAACGGGACCGAGCCGCAGCGAGACCCACCGAGCCCCTGCTCGCTAAGAAAGTTGTTTACTTCACTCTGCACTTTTCCTTTTCCCCTCTTGACAAATCCGCTCACATAAGGTATAATAATAGGACAGCTCCGTTAAACGGTCGCGCGGTATGTTGCCGAAAGGTATTACCGTGAGGAAAGTCCGGGCTTCA
>JAZSFM010000015.1:0-10010 GCA_045532215.1 Eubacteriales bacterium
CCCACGCCCCTTTCAAGAACTTTCTCAAAAACAGTAAACAAATGGATTTGTCAGTATGTGAATAGACAGTCGGCGAGAGGGATTTTCCTCGCTTTTGCTGTCGCGAGCGACTAGGTAGCGAAGCGGCGTGAGCGCAATGAATGACAGTCCGGTGGACTGTCAGAACGTGAGCGTGACCGAGCCGCAGCGAGACCCATCGAGACCCTGCTCGTTAAGAAGATTGTGAAGAATAAAAAACGCTTACGAAAGGAGGTCAACACCTTGCAAAAAGAGAAAAAATTGAAATTTTCCACAACGCAGACCATTCTGCTCAGCTTTTTGGGCGTGATTTTGATAGGCAGCATTTTGTTATCGCTGCCGATAAGCTCAGCAACGGGGCAGAGTGTCTCCTATATTGACGCGCTCTTTACTGCCACTACGTCTGTGTGCGTTACGGGACTTGTTACGCTTCCCACCGTCTCTACGTGGAGTGTATTCGGACAAGCGGTCATTCTTGTGCTGATACAAATCGGCGGACTTGGATTTATCGCTATCGTTTCGGGATTAATGATTCTTTTGACGCGTCGCATGGGCATTGGGCACAAGCTGCTCATTCAAGATGCGTTCAACCTGAATACGATGGAGGGACTTGCAAAGTTTATTCGCAACGTACTGTTGGGAACGCTCTTTATCGAGGCGATTGGAGCTGCGCTTTGTATGATCGTTTTCGTTCCGCAATTTGGCGAGCGCGGCATTTGGATATCGGTGTTCCATTCTATTTCCGCTTTCTGTAATGCGGGCATTGATATTTTGGCTGAAAACAGTCTTTGCGACTATGCAACCAATCCTATTATTAATATAGTAACGTCTGCGCTCATCATTTTGGGCGGCATCGGCTACATCGTTTGGTGGGATGTGCTGCGTGTGATACGGAGCGGTGTTATTAAAAAAGGACATTTTTGGGTACACTTGACGCTTCACAGCAAGATTGCCATCACCACTTCGGCTGCCTTGATTTTTGGCGGCGGTCTTCTGATTTTAATATGTGAATACAACAACCCCGCAACCATTGGTGGAATGTCGTTCTTTGAAAAGGTGCAGGCAGCATTCTTCCAATCGGTCACCACAAGAACGGCGGGCTTTGCAAGCGTGCCGCAGGAGAGTCTGCGCGATACCACATCAATTATTTCTATGGCTATGATGCTTGTTGGCGGCTCTCCCGTAGGAACTGCGGGCGGACTCAAAACCGTTACCGTTGCCGTTCTCATCTGCTCGGCGTTCGCCACCATTCGCAACAAGCGAGAGGCAACGCTCTTTGGCAGACGTGTGTCCTCCGATTCCATTCGCCGCGCGGTCGCGGTTGTTGTTGCTTTTAGTTGTATTGCGTTGGTTAGCGCTACATTGCTGGCGGCGGCAACAGGGGCAAATCTTTTGGATGTCGTTTATGAATCGGTCAGTGCCATTGCAACGGTCGGGCTTTCCCGAAACTTTACGGGAAGTCTCAATGCATTGGGCAAGCTGATCATCATTGTAACGATGTATCTTGGCAGAATAGGGCCCATCTCGCTGGCGGTTGCTCTTGGCAGCCGAAACGAGAGTCAAAATGTCATTTCCGAGCCCGAAGAGGACATCAGCATTGGATAAGAGTAAGAGAAAGGAATAGATTATGAGAAAAAAGAAAACATATGCAGTATTTGGTCTTGGCCGCTACGGTCAGGCAGTTGCCGCCGAGCTGGTAGAGGGCGGTATGGAGGTGCTCGCCGTTGACATCAATCAGGCAATCGTCAACGATTTGGCGGCTACTCTTCCCATTTGTAAATGTGCCGACGTCACCGACCCCGAGGTTATCGCACGCCTTGGTGTTGCCGATATTGATACCGTCATTATTTGTATGGCAAGCGACCTCGAGGCCAGCGTTATGGCGGTTACACTTTGCAAAGAGGCGGGTGTGAAGAACGTCATTGCCAAGTGTGCCACCGAAATGCACCAAAAGATCCTTTTGCGCGTAGGTGCGGACGAGGTCGTGTTCCCCGAAAACGAATCGGGTATACGCCTTGCCAAAAACCTGCTTTCTTCGGGATTTATCGATATGATTTCTCTTTCCAAAGATACATCTATGGTGGAGATTGAAATTAAGCCCGAATGGGTTGGCAAAAATTTGATTGAATTGAACTTGCGCAAAAAGTACGGCTTTAATATTGTTGCTTTACGCGAGGGCAAAAAAGTAACGGTGGATATTGATCCCGAGCAACCGTTAGAAGAGCACGTTACGCTCATTGTGCTTGCCAACACAACAAAACTCGCAAAATTCAAATAAAACACCGAAAGTCAACAAAGGCATTCGCAATCCCCGTAAAGACCTGTTACGGGGATTGTTTTTTTTGAAAGAAAAATGTTGCAATTTTTCCAAATGTGTGCTATACTATAATTAGGATTTATCCAATAATACCCGAAAGGAGAAAAATCAATGATGAAAAAACGTTTTGTGATCGTGCTTTGCTGCCTGATTCTGCTTGTACAACTGCTTCCGGTTGTTCCTTTTGCAGAAACCGTGAATGCGACAGAGATTCCTAAAGAGTTTTACTACTGCCGCGAGCAACTCAAAACGCTGGAGAACAGCGAGGCGCTTCTCTTTGCTTATGACAACATTGTAGACGGCATTAATGCGTGTAAAACAGAAATTATTATCAGCAAAGGAAACTATCAAGTTTCCCCCGCAGAATTCGAAATGGTATTGGAAGCCACCCGTCGCGACCACACCGAGCAATTTTGGATGGGAGGAAAGTACACCCATTATTCCAGCTATGACGGAACCGCAATCGAGAAAATTGTTCCCACCTACACAATGACCGGTGAGGCATTGCAGGATGCAAGAGCTGCGTTTGAACAAGCCATCAACAAGATGCTTGATCGTCTGACTCCCGACATGAGTATGTATGAAAAGGAAAAAGCCCTGCACGATATGCTTGCTGTTCAGGTAGATTACGTGAGCACTTCCAATGCACACAACGCTTACGGCGCGCTTGTTGAGGGCAAAGCCGTTTGTGAGGGTTACGCCGAGGCATTGCAATGTTTGTTGCATCGCGTAGGTATTCGTTCCGTTGAAATCTTCGGCTACGGCATCAACCCTTCCACCGGCTTGGGTGAACCCCACGCTTGGAACGCAATCAGCTTTGACGGCGTGGACTACTATTTGGTTGACCTGACTTGGAACGACCAAAGCACGCTTTTGGCGTATTCTTATTTCAATCAAACATCTGCCATTATGGGTCAAGATCACGAGCAATGGATGATCGGCGAAAACGCTGACGGTGAAATTTTGACTTGCGAAGTTTTCGATCTTCCCGTATGCACCGCAACGGCAGAGAACTACTTTGCCAAAGAAGGCAGACGTATCAGCACGTATGATGCGGCATCGATTGCAAAGCTTCTTAAGGATAATCAGTTTTCTGTCAGTGTTTTCGTGGATTCCGACGTACAGCAATTTATCAAATGGTACAATAATAATATTGTTACAATCGCAACCGCAGCAGGCGTCTCCGGCAAATTTACATACGGTCATATGGTTGTCGGCCGTGAGGTTCGCATTTTCTTGAACGGTTGCAATCACAGTCAACTGACCGCGGTTGAAGCCAAAGCGGCTACTTGTGATGCAGACGGCAACACTGCTTACTACATCTGCCAAAACAAGGATTGCGGCAAGTGGTTTGCCGATGACCAAGCCCAAACCGAAATTTTCAATCACGAGAGTGTAAAGGTCTTTTCCATAGGACACACCTGGGATAGAAAGATGGATGAGACCACACGCAAGGAGGGCGAAACCTATTGGTACACCTGCTCTGTTTGCAACGAGATCAGTACCACCGATTTTTTCTCGCTCGAACCGGAAGAACACACCTGTGAAAGAGTGAATATATTCTTGCAAATTTGGAATTTCATTCTCAACTTCTTCCGCTCGCTATTTGGGCTTCCCGAGATTTGCACTTGCGGTGAAGTCATCAATAGCGCAAGCATAATCATAAAACAGCAGGGTCTTTGGACCTTGCTGTTTTCTGCATTATGAACCTTTTTTGTTTTTTTTATGTTAAAAAACGAGTTTTCGCAAAAATGTGATGCCTCCATTACAGCCAAGGAGGCATTTTTTTGTGCAAAGTGAGCAAAAGGGAAGGGGAGAGCGGTAAAACTTGCGTTTTTTGTCGATTTGACGAATTTTGGGTGTTGCCGAAAAAAACAAAAAAATAAAAAAATGAATTTTTTTACAAAAAACCCTTGACAAATGACAAAAAAGGTGATAAAATAGTAAACTGCATTATAATCGCTCGTATTGTGGGTGCTTTGGTAAAAGCGGCAAAATGCATTATCGTCATTTTGCACAAATACCGGATGTCAAAAAGCGTTCCACAACCGATTGTGATTTTTTCCAAGCGTTATCAATGATTGAATGGAGTGATTGAATTAATGATCAAAGTAAAAGATCAAAAACTTGGTCAGAACACAAGAAAAAGCTTCTCCACATCTCGGTTTGATTACCCCCTGCCGAATTTGGTAGAAATTCAAACCAAGTCCTATGAATGGTTCAAAAAGGAAGGCCTGATGGAGGTACTCAGAGACGCATCTCCCATTACCGACACCTATGGCAATCTCGTTATCGAGTTTGTTTCCTACACGTTGGACGAGGAGCATCCCAAGTACCCCGTTGAGGAGTGCAAAGAGAGAGACGTCAACTACGCGGCTCCTCTTAAGGTAAATGTTCGCCTGACCAACAAGCAAACAGGCGAGGTTAAGCAGGCAGACATCTTTATGGGTGACTTCCCGCTCATGACCGAAACCGGTACCTTCGTCATCAACGGTGCAGAGCGTGTAATCGTTTCGCAGATTATTCGTTCGCCCGGAATGTACTACGCTTCCGAAATTGATAAAGCAGGTAAAAAGACCTATGCTTCCACCGTTATTCCTTACCGTGGCGCATGGCTCGAATATGAAATCGATGCAGCCGGCGTGGCATACGTCCGCATTGATAAGAACCGTAAGCTTCCCTTGACGATGTTCATCCGTGCTCTTGGCTTTGCCAACCGCGAGGATATCTACGCCCTCTTTGGCGATGACAAGCACCTGATGACTACCTTTGAAAAGGATGAGAGCGAAGAGCTTGCACTGCAAAGCCGCTCAACCTCCGAGGTTGAGGCGCTCAAGGAGATATACAAAAAGCTCCGTCCCGGCGAGCCCCCCACAGAGGAGGCAGCCCGCACCCTCTTGCACAACTACTTCTTTGACCCCAGACGCTATGACATCGCGTATGTAGGTCGTTATAAATTTGATGAAAAGATGGCTGTACGCCACCGCATCGCAAATCACCGCTTGGCAGAGACCGTTGTAAACCCCTTTACGGGTGAAGTCGTTCTCGAGGCAGGCGCTGTCATCACCCCCGAATTGGCGCTCACCATCGAGCGGGCAGGTGTTAATGTTGTATCCCTGACCCTCGATAACGGTGACATCGTTAAGGTTATCGGCAACAACACCGTTGATCCTCTTTATGTTCTGGGTGAGGACCTCAAAGATTGTGGCGTACGCGAAAAGGTATATATTCCCGCGCTCCAAAGCATTATGGAAGCTTGCGAGGGCGATATCGATGCCATCAAGGCAGAGGTTAAGAATCGCCTCGCGGATCTTTGCCCCAAGTGTCTCACACTTGACGACGTTTTGGCGTCCATCAGCTATCTGTTGAACCTGACGCACGACATCGGCAACGTTGATGACATCGACCACCTTGGTAACCGCCGTATCCGCTCTGTTGGTGAGCAGCTGCAAAATCAGCTCCGCATCGGCTTTGCGCGTATGGATAAAATTATTAAGGAAAGAATGGCAACGCAGGACAACGAGAAGCTCACCGTACAAGCTCTCATCAACATCCGTCCCGTTACCACTGCTATTCGCGAGTTCTTTGGTTCCAGCCAGCTGTCTCAGTTCATGGACCAGAACAACCCCTTGGCAGAGCTGAGCCACAAGCGCCGTTTGTCGGCACTTGGTCCCGGCGGTCTTTCCCGTGACCGCGCATCCTTTGACGTGCGTGACGTTCACTACACCCAGTACGGCCGTATCTGCCCCATCGAGTCTCCCGAAGGCCCGAACATCGGTCTTATTTCCTATCTTTCTACCTACGCCCGCATTTCCGACTACGGCTTTATCGAAGCGCCCTACCGCAAGGTTCTGCACATCGATAACGGCGACGGCACTTTCAGCCACAAGGTCACCGACGAGGTAGAATACATGACCGCAGATACCGAAGACCGTTTCATCGTTGCACAGGCAAATGAGCCCTTGGACGAGAACGATTGCTTCATCAATGCTAAGGTCATCGGCCGTGAGCGTACCGAAATCGTTGAGGTTGACGCTATGAAGGTCGACTATATGGACGTAGCACCCAAGATGCTTGTATCTGTTGCATCTGCTATGATCCCCTTCCTTGAAAACGACGATAACACCCGTGCACTGATGGGTTCGAACATGCAGAAGCAGGCAGTTCCGCTGCTCGTCAACGATTCTCCTATCGTTGGTACGGGTATGGAGCACAAAGCCGCTCTGGATTCCGGTGTTACCGTTATCGCCGAGAGAGCCGGCTACGTTGAAAGCGTACAGGCAGACCGCATCGTTATCGCGTGCGAGAACGGCATCAAGGATGTTTACACATTGCTTAAATTCAAGAGAACCAACCAAGGCACCTGCTTCAATCAACGTCCCATCGTCTCCAAGGGTGATTACGTTGAAGCCGGTCAGGTAATTGCCGACGGTCCCGCTACCCACCAAGGAGAAATCTCCTTGGGTAAGAACGCACTCATCGGCTTTATGACTTGGGAAGGTTATAACTACGAGGACGCAGTTCTTCTCAACGAAAGACTCGTTCGTGACGACGTTTACACGTCGGTACACATTGAGGAATACACCCACGAGGCAAGAGACACCAAGCTTGGCCCCGAGGAGATCACTCGCGAAATTCCCAACATCGGCGATGACGCTCTGCGCGATTTGAACGCAGAGGGTATCGTTAAGAAGGGTACCGAGGTGCGCTCCGGTGATATTCTGGTTGGTAAGATCACACCCAAGGGTGAGACCGAGCTGACAGCAGAAGAAAGACTTCTGCGCGCCATCTTTGGCGAAAAGTCCCGCGAAGTGCGTGACACCTCCTTGCGTTTGGCACACGGTGAATCGGGTATCGTTGTTGACGTACGCGTATTCTCCCACGAGCAGGGCGATGAGCTTCCCGCAGGTGTCAACAAGGTTGTAAAAGTTTATGTTGCACAAAAACGTAAAATCTCGGTAGGCGACAAGATGGCAGGACGTCACGGTAACAAGGGTGTCGTTTCTCGCATTCTCCCTCCCGAGGATATGCCCTTCCTGCCCGATGGCACACCTCTTGACATCGTGCTCAATCCTCTGGGCGTACCTTCCCGTATGAACATCGGTCAGGTGCTTGAGGTTCACTTGGGTATTGCGTCGAGAAAACTCGGCTGGAAGATCATGACTCCCGTATTCGGCGGTGCAAACGAGCAAGACATTTTGGCTTGCCTCGAAGCTGCCGGCATGCAGAGAGATCTGTTCCCCTTGGAAAACCCCGAGGGCAAAGCACTTTATGAAGAAACCACCGACGAAGAGACCGGCGTGAAATCGCTTCGCGTTCTCTCCGACGAGGAGCGTGCCGACGAGGCATTTATGGATACCCTGCGCGCTGAAAAGCGCCTCAAGGTTCTTGACGGTAAGACCGTTCTTTACGACGGACGTACCGGTGAGCCCTTCGATAACCCCGTAACGGTTGGTATCATGTATTACCTCAAACTCCACCACTTGGTAGACGATAAGATCCACGCACGTTCCAACGGTCCTTACTCTCTCGTTACACAACAACCTTTGGGCGGTAAAGCTCAATTTGGTGGTCAGCGTTTCGGTGAGATGGAAGTTTGGGCGCTGGAAGCTTACGGTGCTGCCTATACCCTGCAGGAAATCTTGACCGTGAAGTCCGACGATATCAACGGACGTCGCCGCGCTTATGAGGCGATCATCAAGGGTCAAAACATTCCTACTCCCGGCGTTCCCGAGTCCTTCAAGGTTATGGTCAAGGAGCTGCAATCTCTTGCACTTGACATTCGCGTTCTCGACAAGGAAGGCAACGAAATCGAGCTCTCCAACCTGTGTCAGGAAGAAGATTCCCGCACCAGCCGTGTGGATAGAGAAGCGATCGATGCAGTTCTCGGTCAACGCGCAACCGATGAGGAGCTTCGCCGTTCCTTCTTGATGGAGGACGAAAACGGTGACCTCATTGAGGATGAGGAAGAGGAAGATTCCTTCTTTGACGAAACCGAAGAAGATGATTCCTTCTTTGCAACCGCAGAGGAATTGATGGATTCCGACTACGAGGATTGATAAATTAAACCACAAGCAAAGTCCATCCGCCCGTGGCGGATACCGGAGAGTGGGAGGGGAAGTTCCTCCCGCACTCCGTGTGAATATAGATAGAAAGGTTCATGGTTATAACTGTGGAGCATAACGAATTTAATTCTATTAAAATTGGATTAGCGTCTTCGGATATGATCCGTGAGTGGTCTTACGGCGAGGTCAATAAGCCCGAGACCATCAACTATAGAACGCCCAAGGCAGAGGTCGGCGGACTGTTCTGCGAGCGTATTTTCGGTCCCAGCAAAGATGGCGCTTGTATGTGCGGCAAGTATAAGAACTCGCACAGCAAGGAAGTTATCAAGTGCGAAAAGTGCGGCGTTGACGTAACCACCAAAAAGGTGCGCCGTGAGCGTATGGGACACATCGAGCTGGCGTCTCCCGTTTCTCACATCTGGTATTTCAAGGCAGTTCCTTCGCGTATGGCGTTGGTTCTGGATATGTCTCCCAAGGCCTTGGAGCAGGTGCTCTATTTTGCGGAGAACGTCGTTCTCGATCCCGGTAACACCCCCCTGGAGAAGGGCTTGGTGCTTTCCGAAAAGCAATATGTAGAATACCGCGAGCTGTACGGCAACGAGTTCCGCACCGGCATGGGTGCCGAAGCAATTAAGGAGCTTTTGCAAGGCATTGACGTTGAAGAGTTGGCAGAATCCCTCAAGGAAGAGCTGACAACCGCAAGCGGTCAAAAGAAAACTCGCGTTATCAAGAGACTCGAGGTTGTTGAAGCATTCCGCAAATCCGGCAATCACTTGGATTGGATGATTTTGGATGCTATCCCCGTACTTCCTCCCGAAATCCGTCCTATGGTACAGTTGGATGGCGGACGCTTTGCATCCTCTGACCTCAACGAGCTTTACCGTCGCGTTATCAGCCGCAACAACCGTCTGAAGAAGCTGATGGAGATCCGCACTCCCGAGATCGTCATCCGCAACGAAAAGAGAATGTTGCAAGAGGCAGTAGATGCACTCATCGATAACGGTAAGCGCGGCAAGCCCGTAACAGGCCCCTCCAACCGTCCTCTCAAGTCGCTTTCCGAGATGCTGCGCGGTAAGCAAGGTCGCTTCCGTCAAAACCTCTTGGGTAAGCGTGTTGACTACTCCGGCCGTTCCGTTATCGTTGTAGGTCCCAGTCTCAAGATCTACCAATGCGGTCTGCCTAAGGAGATGGCAATTGAGTTGTTCAAGCCCTTTGTTATCAAGAGACTTGTTGAAATGGGCAAGGCAACCAACGTAAAGGACGCACAAAAGAAGATCGACCGCGCATACCTCTATCCCGAAGTTTGGGATGCGCTTGAGAACGTTATTAAGGAACACCCCGTTCTTCTCAACCGTGCACCCACGCTTCACAGACTTTCCATTCAGGCATTTGAGCCCGTGCTTGTTGAGGGTAGAGCTATAAAGCTTCACCCGCTGGTTTGTACCGCGTTCAACGCCGACTTCGACGGAGACCAGATGCCTGTTCACGTACCGCTGTCCGCAGAGGCTCAGGCAGAAGCTCGTTTCTTGATGTTGTCTGCTAACAACCTGTTGAAGCCCATGGACGGTCGTGCTGTTGCCGTTCCTTCGCAGGATATGATCCTCGGCTCC
>JAZSFM010000059.1:0-15102 GCA_045532215.1 Eubacteriales bacterium
GATACGGCAACTGAAGTTGCTGTTGTGGTAAAAGATCCTCTCTTTGCATACCTTCCAAAAGGACTTACCCTTGGTGAAGATATTACCTACAGCATTCGTTTGACCGAAACCGAGCTCGAGGCACCCGTAGAGAAAGATCAATTCGTTGGTTACGTTGCCGTTTTGTATGATGGGCGCGTGCTTGGCACTGCCCCACTTTACACGGCAGGCGAGGCATCACGTAGCTCCATCGGTAGCGGTCTTGGTGCCATTCGTGCTTGGCTTGAAAACCGTGCTGTAATTGCAGGCATCGCCTTTTTTGTAGTTGGAGTTACGGCTTACGTAATTCTAGAATACATCCTGCAACGCCGTCGCCACAACCGCTGGGACCGCTACTTTAGTGACAAAGTGGAACTCCCCGACTATATGAGAACACCGTCACGCAAAAAGAAAGAGAAAAAGTAACCAGGAGGGATTGTATGTTACCCGAATATATGCTCACCTATCCTACCGTTTTTGCTGTTGGAAGCAACTATAATATTTTTGTTCCTTTTAACGCCGAGGTCATTATGTGGGTGAAGGTTGGAGATAAGGTGTATTATGACGATTGCAACGGCATTTTGCGCTCCAACACCAATACGCACAAGGCAGAGCTCCCGATGAGCGTACTCGATGCTGCAGGCGAATATACGGTCGTTTACAAAAAAATGATTGAACGCAAGCCCTATTTCCCCACAAGCGAAAAAGAACGCGAGTTGACCGTCAAATTCAAACCCGTTCCCACAAGTGGCGATATCAACATTTACCATATTGCAGATGCACACAATCTTGTAACTGAACCCGTAGCAGCAGGATGTTTTTGGGACGATGAGCTCGATTTGTTAGTGTTGAACGGCGATATTCCCAATCACAGCGGCGATATTAAAAATTTCAATGCCATTTGTGAAATTGCATCGGGTGTAACACACGGTCAATGCCCTGTTGTGTTTGCGCGCGGCAACCACGATACACGTGGTATTCACGCCGAAGATATGCCAAACTACATTCCCACCATGAATGGCAAAACCTATTACACCTTCCGTGTCGGATGCCTATGGGGGCTTTTGCTTGACTGTGGAGAGGACAAGCTGGATACCGATTTTGAGTACGGTGATACGATCTGTTTTCACCAATTCAGACTTGCCGAAACCGAATACATCAGGCGGATTATCGAAAACGCTGAAAACGAATATGCCGCAAAGGGAGTAACACATAAATTGGTTATTTCCCATATTCCCTTTACACATATTAATGAATTTCCCTTTGATATTGAGCAAGAACTTTACGGCGAATGGACACACCTAATGCGCGAGTATATCAAGCCGGATCTGCTCCTTTACGGACATTATCACTGCACAGAAATTGTAAAACCCGGTAACAAGTTTGATAGCCAAGGACAACCTTGCACCGCTATCATCGGCTCGAAACCGATCTTCGATAAGGAAAAAGGAAACAGCTTTATCGGCTGTGCTTTGACCCTTATGGAAAATGGGAAAAAGAGAGTTGTGTTTAACGATAATCTGGGCAACATCCATAACGATATAATAATTGATTAAGAAGTGAGCTACTACTATGACCGAAACGACACATGAAATATTTGAAAAATATCAAGTAAGAAAAAATAAAAAGCAAAAAAATGCCTTTATCGAATACATTGAACATCTCGCAAAAGAATGGGGATATTCTGCCCGCGTTGAAAAAGGAATGTTCGGCGCTCGAAATATTGTAGTTGGCGATCCGTCAAAGGCAAAGGTGGTTTACACTGCACACTATGATACCTGCCCGGTTCTTCCCTTTCCAAATTTTATCACCCCAAAATGTATTGCACTCTACCTTCTTTATCAGGTTGGCATTATATTCGGGATCTTTACCGCGGTCGCTCTGTGCATTGGCGTTTTGGCGGTTCTTGTTGAGGCCTTGAACCTCGGAACGGATTTTACTTTTTGGGCAACCGAGATCGCTTATATTGCTTTACTTTTCCTCATGCTTGCAGGCCCTGCCAACAAGCACACGGCAAACGACAATACATCGGGCGTTACCCTGCTCATCGACATTATGCGCGAACTCCCCGAAGAAGAGCGCGATACAGTTGCCTTTGTATTTTTTGATCTGGAGGAGATGGGACTGTTTGGCTCTATGTCTTTTGCTCGCAAGCACAAACGCGAAATGAAAGATAAGCTGCTTCTCAATTTTGACTGTGTTTCGGATGGTGAGAATATCTTGTTCGCACTCCGCAAAAAAGCAAAAAAGTATCGCACCGCAATTGAGACCGCTTTTACAGCGAAAGATGAGTTTAAGGTGGATGTGGCACACAAGGGCGTTTTTTATCCGTCCGATCAAATGCAATTCCCCTGCGGTGTAGGCGTTGCCTCACTGCGTTCAACCAAGGGGGGGCTTCTCTATATGAACAGAATTCACACGCGCCGTGACGTGATCTACCGCGAAGAAAATATTGCTTTTCTAAAAAACGGTGCGATCGAACTTCCAAAACACATCTAATATAACGAAAATCCGTTGCAAATTGCAACGGATTTTTTGTTTGCTTATTTATTTTCGTCATCGTCAACTTTTTCTTCGGCTTTTTCTTCTTTTTCTTCTGCTTTTGCATCTTCTTTTCGTCTGAAGCTGATACCAACTGTTAAAAACAGAAAACCCGTTGTGGTAAAGAGAAAGCCGGTGGGGTTATTGTCGCCTGCAGCAAAGGTGATGATACCTGCTACAAAAAGCATAATTGCACAGATGTTCAAAATTAAGGATGTGTCAAACTTTTTCATATTGATCACCTGTTAAAGCATTGCTTCCAGATTTTTGCGAATTGCCTTAATGAAATCAATCGAATTAACGGACTGCGTCTTTGTGCCCTCAACTACAAGACCAACAAGATCCTTTGTCATAATACCTTGGTTGAGCGTTTCAATGCAAGCAGCTTCAAGCTTATCCGCAAAATTTACAAGCTCAGGCAGCTCATCAAGCTCGCCGCGTTTGCGGAGCGCACCTGTCCAAGCATAGATGGTTGCCATCGGGTTTGTGGAGGTTTCCTCACCCTTGAGGTAACGATAATAGTGGCGGGTAACGGTGCCGTGTGCGGCTTCGTACTCATATTTGCCATCGGGAGAAACAAGCACCGATGTCATCATAGCGAGTGAACCGAATGCGGTGGAGACCATATCACTCATCACGTCGCCATCATAGTTCTTACAAGCCCAAATAAAGCCGCCTTCGCTGCGAATCACGCGTGCAACGGCATCATCAATCAGCGTGTAGAAATACTCGATACCTGCCGCCTCAAACGCTTCTTTGTAATCATTATCATAGATTTCTTGGAAAATGAGTTTGAAAGTTTGGTCGTATTGCTTGGAAATGGTATCTTTTGTAGAGAACCAAAGGTCTTGTTTGGTGTTCAGTGCATATTGGAAACAAGAATGTGCAAAAGAGCGAATGGAATCGTCCTTGTTGTAACTTCCTTGCAGAACACCCGAGCACTCGAAATCATAAATGGTTTGGCGGAAGGTCTCTTTTCCCTCTTTGTCGGTGAAAACGAGCTCTGCCTTGCCCTCTGCGGGCACACGATATTCGGTTGCCTTGTAGATGTCACCGTAGGCGTGACGCGCAATGGTAATGGGCTTTTTCCAGTTGCGAACTGCGGGACGAATGGAATCGATGAGAATGGGAGCGCGGAAAACCGTTCCGTCAAGAATGGCACGAATTGTGCCGTTGGGGCTCTTCCACATTTCGGTTAGATTATATTCCTCTACACGTTGCTTGTTTGGTGTGATGGTTGCGCACTTGACGGTAACACCGTATTTTTGTGTTGCGTATGCCGAATCGAACGTGACTTGGTCTTTGGTTTTTTCACGTTCGGGCAAGCCGAGATCGTAATATTCGGTTTTGAGATCGACAAACGGAAGAAGAAGCTCATCTTTGATCATTTGCCAAAGAATTCGTGTCATTTCATCGCCGTCCATCTCTACCAGCGGTGTTTTCATCAGAATTTTACTCATTTTTGAATACCTCCCGATTTTTATTGGAGTTGTTCCTTTGTGTAAGCAAGCAAGCTACCTGCTTTGAGAATTGCTTTTTGGCGCTCGGTAAAGGCGCAGACAAGCGGAATTTCGACACCTGTTGTTTCATTCTTCAATATCATTGTGCCGCTATCCATACCTGCCCAAACGCCCTCGATAGAGAGCATATCGCCTTGCGATACTTTTTCATAATCATCGGCATTTGCAAAAGTTAGGGGCATAATGCCTGCGTTGATAAGGTTTGCCACATGAATACGCGCAAAACTCTTGGTAATAACAACGCGCACTCCGAGGTAAAGAGGCACGAGGGCTGCGTGTTCACGAGAAGAGCCCTGGCCGTAATTTGCACCACCAACAATAATACTCTTTCCTGCCGCTTTTGCACGTTCGGGGAAGGTCTTATCGCATACGCCGAAGCAAAACTGCGACAGATACGGAATATTGGAGCGGTACGGCAGGATTTTTGCGCCTGCCGGCATAATATGGTCGGTTGTGATGTTGTCTTCAACCTTGAGTACTAATTCAGCACGAATGGAATCATCCTGCGGATAACTCTCGGGGAATTTCTTGATATTTGGACCGCGCAGAATTTCAAGCGATTTTGCTTCCTCGGGAGCAGCCGGCTCGATAATAGCGCTGTCGTCAATACGGAAAGCATCGGGCATTTTGATTTCGGGCATCTCACCCAAAAGAATGGGGTCTGTAATTTCCCCTGTCAAAGCCGCGGCAACTGCGGTTTCGGGAGAAACAAGATATACCTTGGCATCAGCGGTGCCGCTTCTACCTTCAAAGTTACGGTTAAAGGTACGCAAGCTTACGCCGCCGGAATTGGGAGAGAATCCCATACCGATGCAAGGACCGCAAGCACATTCCAGGACGCGTGCACCGCTGGCAAGAATATCAGTAAGAGCTCCGCAATCGGCAAGCATTGCAAGCACCTGCTTTGAGCCGGGAGAGATAGAGAGACTGACTTCGGGTTTGATGGTTCTACCTTTGAGAAGTGCCGCTACCTTGAGCATATCAAGAAGTGAAGAGTTTGTGCAAGAACCAATGCAAACCTGATCGACCTTTGTCCCCTTGAGACTATCAACAGATACAACGTTATCGGGCATATGCGGACAAGCGATGAGCGGTTTGAGCGAAGAGAGGTCGATATCGATGATGCGGTCATAAACGGCATCATCGTCGCTCTCAAGTGCTACGTAGTCAGCTTCTCTTCCCTCTGCTAAAAGGAATGCACGGGTAATCTCATCCGACGGGAAGATCGAGGTGGTAGCACCGAGCTCGGTTCCCATATTGGTAATGGTTGCTCTTTCGGGAACGGAAAGTGTTTGGATGCCCTCGCCGCCCCATTCAATAATGTAACCTACACCGCCTTTGACAGAGAGAATACGCAAAATCTCGAGACTGACATCCTTTGCGGTAACAAAAGGACGGAGTTTCCCCGTAAGATTGACTTTAATCATTTTGGGCATGGTGATGTAATATGCACCGCCACCCATAGCAACGGCTACGTCAAGTCCACCCGCGCCAAAGGCAAGCATACCAATGCCGCCACCTGTGGGAGTGTGGCTATCCGAGCCAATGAGCGTTTTACCGGGGATACCAAATCTTTCGAGATGTACTTGATGGCAAATACCGTTGCCTGGACGTGAAAAATAGATACCGTGTTTTTTTGCAATGGATTGAATAAACTGATGGTCGTCAGCATTTTCAAATCCCGATTGGAGCGTGTTGTGGTCGATGTATGCAACGCTTCGCTCGGTGCGAACACGGTCGATGCCCATCGATTCGAATTCAAGGTAGGCCATCGTGCCCGTGGCATCCTGTGTCAGCGTTTGATCTATACGGAGCGCAACCTCACTGCCGGGAGTCATATCTCCCGAAATCAGATGCGCTTTGATAATTTTTTGTGCTATGGTGAGTCCCATATTGTTCTACCTCATTTGTTCAAGATATGGTCAGCTGCGTTTGCAATGTGCTCGGTTGTATATTTTTCGGCAAGAGCGGCATCTCTCGCTTCAATCGCTTCAAAAATAGCGCGATGCTCGCGAGCCGACTGTTGTGCACGAGAATTGTTCTCGACCGATGCACGACGATATTTTTGCACCTTTTTATGAAGCGGCAGAAGTGTATCATTCAAAACCGCACTACCGCAATAGCGATAAATCAGTTGATGGAACTTGCTATCCATCGTTTTGATGTGCTCGGGATCTTGCTTGGAAACATAGAACTCTTGCAACTCAAGTGTTTCTTTGAGTTCGGCAAGTTGTTCATTCGTCATACACTGAGCGGCAGAGTAGGATGCCATTCCTTCAATGTGCAAACGAATGGCAAAGATATCCTTCAAATCTTGTTCGGTAACACCGAGAATAAGAATGCCCTTAGGGGTAATTTCGATAACGTGTTCTTGCTCCAATCGGTGCAATGCTTCACGCACGGGGGTGCGACTAACGCCGAGGTCGGTAACAAGTTTCAGCTCGGTCAAAACGTCGCCTCTACCATATTTACCTGTGAGAATATCGTTTTCCAATCGGTCAAATACCTGTTCTGCGAGGGATACTGTTTTATGATCTAACATAATGACCATCCTCCTTAAAGTCTTTGAAGACGTCCACCGGAGAGTTCTTCAAGTTTCTCTTCGATTTCGCCATTCGAAAGTGCGGTTTGTCTGCCGCTTTCATATTCTGCATCGATCCATTCTTTCATAGCAACAACGAGCGGATCTTTCTTGTCGATTGCCTCATTAGCGGAAAGATGGTAGTTCTCGTTGATCCAATATGCAATGCCTGCAAGACCCGACGTCTTACTCAGCATAACCGTAGCACTGCGGTTTAGAATCTTTTTGGTATCGAAAATATTGTAGATTTCTTCATCCTTAAGGAGTCCGTCGGCGTGAATACCTGCACGGGTAACGTTGAAGTTTCTGCCCACAAAAGGAGTCATGGGCGGAATATCGTAGCCCATTTCTTTGCTGAAATATTCGGCAATTTCGGTAATAGCAGTCGGATCCATACCGTCAAACGAACCGCGCAGGGATGCGTACTCAAATACCATTGCCTCAAGCGGAACGTTACCGGTTCTCTCACCAATGCCAAGAAGCGAGCAGTTAACGCCAGAAGCACCGTAGAGCCATGCGGTGGTCGCATTGGAAACCGCTTTATAGAAATCGTTGTGTCCGTGCCACTCGAGCATTTCGCTTGGAACCTCGGAATAGTGTTGCAGACCGTAAACAATGCCGGGGACGCTACGCGGAATTGCAACCTCGGGATACGGAATACCATATCCCATCGTATCACAAGCGCGAATACGCACGGGAATGCCCGCTTGCTTCGAGAGCTTCATCAGTTCATTTACAAACGGAACGACAAATCCGTAAAAATCGGCGCGAGTAATGTCCTCAAGGTGACATCTTGGCATGACACCTGCTTCAAACGCATCGCAAACGGTTTGCAGGTAGTATTCCATACACTGTTTGCGTGTCATTTTCATTTTTTTGAAGATGTGATAGTCGCTGCAAGAAACAAGAATACCGGTCTCGCGAATGCCAAGGTCTTTCACCAATTTGAAGTCTTCGCGGCTGGCTCTGATCCAAGTGGTAATCTCGGGGAATTTCAAGCCAAGTTCCTGACATTTTTGAAGTGCTTCTCTATCCTTTTGACTATATACAAAAAATTCAGTTTGGCGAACAATGCCGTAAGGACCGCTCAAGCGCGACATCAATTTGAAAAGATCGACAATTTGCTTAACAGTATAAGGTTCAACCGACTGTTGGCCGTCGCGGAAAGAGGTATCGGTGATCCAAATATCCTGCGGCATACCAATCGGCACACGGCGGTGGTTAAACGGAATACGCGGTACATCGGTATATGGATAAACCTCGCGATAGAGGTTGGGTTCGGCAACGTCTTGGAGCGAATATTTATAGGTGCTTTGCTCCAATAAATTTGTTTTTTGAGAAATTTCTAACATGGTTTTTCTCCTTTCGGATCTATTGTATACAATTATACAACACTTTTGCGTATTTGTCAATACATTTATACAAATAAGTTTATGTAAAAAAGCACCGCTTCCAAAAGCGGTGCTTGAACTATTAAATTTCGGGCGGTGGCTCAGGTAAAGGAGCGCCTTCCCCATCCCAAATGGGTAGATTTTGGTGCAATGTTTGAGTTGCAGGTTCACGCCTTTCAAAATCAAAAACAGCGCGACCGTTTTCCAATTTGAGAGCAGCATCAAAGGTCTTTTTGGTCTTGTTGGAAACAAACCCTTGAATGGTAGCCGTGCGCCCCGTTTCGATGAGCAACTGCAGGTTTGCCACCGAAATAGCACGTCCGCAAATGCTGATATTCACCAAAAATTTGCATCCATCCTTATATCCCGTGCAACCGTAAAAGGTTCTAAAACGCTTGACATCCTTGCCGCAAAGCGGACATTTTGCAACCACGTCGCCAAAAAATCCGGTTTCGGAATCAATTGCTAAATTGGTTTCCTCTTTTTTAGCAAAGACATCTGCAATCTCGCTCTCGGCAAGCTTGACACTATCTTCAATCTCCATTGTTCCGCGATATACCTTTTTGAGAGCTTGCCCAAGTTGTGAGGTCTTGTATTTGTCCATATTAATCTTCATCTGCAAAAGAGACTCGATCAAAAATTCGCCACCCGGCAAAATGGTATAGGTGTCCTTTTTGAGATCGATATATCCACTCTTGCGTGCGTTATCAATGATACCCGTACGCGTTGCCTCGGTGCCGAGTTCAAGACCTTCGAAAATAGCTTTGTAGTCCTCATTATCATCGGTAGAATCGATTTGCACTTCCCCTTCTACCGCTTCTTTTGCGGCTTTCTTGTCATCCTTGAAAGGGTTTTTGAGATAGTTATTCAAGGTTTCAACCGTGTAATGCTTGGGCGGAGTGGTTTCTTTTTCGACAGGTTTGAAATCGATGTTTACAACGTCTCCCTTGGAAAGCGCCGGCAAGACCTTATCCTTTTGTGTGTAGTCATCGTATTTTGTCCAACCTTTTTCGAGCATAACCATGCCCTTGAGCGTAAAACGTTCGAGCGTACCAACGTCAATGGTGATTTCGGTACGTGAAACAAGGCAATCTTCGGAACAGAAAACGGCTACAAAGCGGCGGAACACAGTGGAATAAACCTGCATTTCCTTTTCGGTCAGTTGCGTTTTGTTGGGGATTTTGTAAGTGGGAGTGAGTGCCGAGTGGGACTCAATTTTGCTATCGTCAAATATCGTTTTACTATCCTTGAAACGAACAGGATAACCGAGTTTTTTACATCCTGCAAGAATTTGACGAATCTTATCCTTTTCTGCCGTTGCCAAATACTCGGAGTTGGTACGGGGATAGGTCAGGTATCCTTTTTCATAAAGTCCTTGCACAATGTCAAGACTTTCCTGCATCGACATCTTATACTTTTTGCTCAACGCGTTTTGCAGTTTGGAAAGCGAATAAAGCTTGCCGGCAAAAAGCGTTTCTTTTTTGTTTTTGACTTCGCTGACAACCGCTCCCGTTTGGTTATAGGTGTTACAAAGTTCCTGTGCTTGTTGAAGTTGATCGGACTCAAATTTATTTTTTGAAAGCAGCTCGACGACCTCACCGTTTGTGCTCTCCTTGCTCAGGAGTGCAAAATATTTACCAGGAACAAAGTTGCGAATAGACATATCCCTATCGTAAATCGCTTTAACGATTGGCACGATAACACGACCAACGCGAAGAAGCGTTCCCGTTTTCAGGGTTGCGTAACGCGTCAAGTTCACACCGTAGAGCCAATCGATATAGGTGCGCGCAAAGCCCTCAGCTGCAAGACGGTCATATTCGCTTTCGTCTTTCATTTCTTCAAGTGCTTTTTTTACAGTTTGAGGTGTTTGGTCCGGCAACCAAAGGCGTTTGTATTTCTTGCCTTGTGCACCTGCATTGTTCATACAAAGGCGTACGATGATCTCTCCCTCGCGGTCCGCGTCTCCTGCGTTCACAATGGTGTCAACGTCTGCACGGTTGCAAAGTTGACGGATGAGTTCAAATTGGCGGCGCACTCCGGGATCGACCTTTTTATCAGTTCCATGACGCAATTCAAATTTGAATTCCTTTGGGAAACACGGCAAATTTGCCATCGTCCATCTGCCCGAATCATCAGGTGAGGGCGAGTAGGTTTCGATATCACAAAGCGAAAAGAGGTGGCCGAATGCCCAAGTAATAATGTAGTTCTCTCCCTCAAGATATCCTTGCCTATTTTGCATTTGACCGATTCCCGCAGCAATGTTACGTCCAAGACTTGGTTTTTCTGCAATGATTAAAATCATTTGCTTAACTCCTTTTATGGGTTTTTGCGTAAAATATGCCGCAGTCTCGCCAAAATCGGCGCAAAACTGCGGCACCATTTTATATTAACTTAAATGTACTTGCGAATGGTATCGGTAACTTCCTCTGCGGGCATAGAAACGGTCATACTAACGTTGACATCGATCTTTTCAAGCAGAGAATCAAGTTTGGTAAGAAGCTCTTCAAATGCGACCATATCACGCTTGCAGATACGAAGTGTACCGTCAACAAACAGATCGGTTACGTCATGGTTACTTGCGAGCATACCTGCGATGAAGCCATAGAGCGCAGATGCATCGTTAATGAGATATTCATCAGAGTTAACGAGTCTTACTGCGGGCTTTATATCAAATCTCAACTGGGCACCCTTTTCAATGCAAACAACGTCACCCTTGGTAATAGCAAGTGCACTATTTACCATATCAATGAGAACCTTTGTTTTGCCGGTGCCTTTAACGCCGATAATTAATTTTAACATATTTTTCAACCTCCAGAAATCAGCAGAGATGACCTATCATCTCCGTAACTTTATTATACCAAACTTTGGAAACAAAGTCAAGTGCTTTTTTCATTTTCAACGAATTTTTTTATTAACCCTGCAAGCGTTCTTCCAATGCTTTCTTCATTTCCTCGTAACCGGGCTTGCCAAGGAGTGCGAACATATTCTTTTTGTAGGATTCAACACCGGGTTGATCGAAAGGATTAACACCAAGCATATAACCCGAAATTGCACAGGCAAGCTCGAAGAAATAAATCAACTCACCAAGAGTGAAAGCATTGCGCTCGTCAAGTTCGATAACGAGATTTGGGACACCGCCATCAACGTGTGCCAAGATTGTTCCCTGCATTGCCTTTCTTTTTACTTCATTGAGATCCATACCCGAAAGGAAGTTAAGACCATCAATATTTGCGGGATCGTTCGGAATTGTAAAGGTATCGCCCGTGTTGGCGATGTCGATTACAGTTTCAAACATCGAACGTGTTCCGTCTTGAATAAACTGACCGAGAGAGTGTAAGTCGGTGGAGAAAACAACGGATGCGGGAAAAATTCCCTTTTGATCCTTTCCTTCGCTCTCGCCAAAGAGCTGCTTCCACCATTCACTGAACATTGCCGAAAAGGGCTCGTAGCTTGCCATCACCTCGACGTTCTTGCCCTTGCGGTAAAGAATGTTGCGAATGGCCGCATAGCGATAGCAATCGTTCTTGGTAATATCCGCATCCACGTATGTATGGCTTGCGGATGCCGCACCTTGCATCAGTTCATCAATGTTGATACCTGCAACGGCGATGGGCAAAAGACCTACAGCTGTCAGAACCGAGAAACGGCCGCCAACGTCATCCGGAACGACGAATGTCTCATATCCTGCATCGGTAGAAAACTGCTTGAGCGTTCCGCGCGCACGATCGGTGGTTACAAAGATACGCTCGCGAGCGCCTTCCTTGCCGTATTTTTCTTCAAGGAGCGTACGGAACACACGGAAAGCAACTGCGGGCTCGGTGGTAGTTCCCGATTTGGAAATTACGTTTACGCAAACATCGCGTCCCTCACACAGCGCGAGAACTTCATTGAGCGCACCTGCGCTGATGGAGTTACCCGCAAAATAGATGTCGGGAGTGTCTTTTTTGAGATTGTTATACAAAGGAGACTTGAGGAACTCGATAACAGCGCGTGCACCGAGATAAGAGCCGCCAATGCCGATAACAACAAGAACGTCACAAGTCTTTTGAATCTTTTCTGCAGC
The DNA here is from genome assembly GCA_045532215.1 of Eubacteriales bacterium. Classification (GTDB taxonomy): domain Bacteria; phylum Bacillota; class Clostridia; order Oscillospirales; family CAG-272; genus UMGS1865. Next base: position 12,115 of record JAZSFM010000059.1, read on the forward strand.
AACTTTGATGCGCGCAAATTCTTCCTTATCATAACTATCGGGCAGATTTACCCACCCTAAAAATGCGTTTCCTGCACCACTCTTTTCGAGCAGCATCTTTGCGGCTGCATTAACCTCTGCTTGCACGTTTGTATATTCGTGAGCACCGATGTAGGAAGAAACATACTTATCATTTAATTTAATTGCCATAGTATTAACCATCCTTTGGATAAAAATCAATTATTGTTATTATACACTATTTGTCACGCGATTACAAGCCCTTTTTTCAAAAAAAATCCGGATTTTGTCGCATTATTTTGTTGTACTCAAAAGTTTCTCAAATCAGAAGAGATTTTGCAAAAACATGACAGAGAATTTCAAAAAATCCAATGCGTTTCATTTCGTTTTCGATGCAAACATCTACACATCCAATCACTCTTTCCCCACAGCGGAAGCTGACTTCGCCCACCTTTTCTCCGGCAGGGGTGGGAGCGGTAATACTTGGTGAAAGAGTGATGTTTTTCTCGATTTTGGAGAGTTCTTCTCGTCTGACTACGCAAGAGAAAGCGGAATAAGTACCTGTCGTTTCGCGAATCGCACTTCCCTTTACCGGAATGGGTTCGCTCTTTCCTGCTTCCTCTTTATAAAGTGCAAAATTCGCAAATCCCCAATCAAGGAGTGATGTTGCCGCGGCATTGCGGATATCGCGCGATTCTGCGCCCATAATGACACAAACAAGCGAGAGCCCGTCACGCTCTGCTGTTGCACTGATACAAAAGCCCGCTTTGGAAGTAGAACCCGTCTTGAGACCCGTACAGCCACGATAGAAACGCACAAGACGGTTAGTGTTGGTAAGCCCAAATTCACCATTGCGAATCGTATCCATCCAAATAGAGCTGTATTGCAAAACGAGCGGATGTGCAACCAAAGCACAAGACATCAGCGCGATATCCTTGGCACTTGTCAAGTGGTTTTCGGCAGTATCATCAAGACCTGTGACATTCTCAAATTTGGTAGAAGTCATCCCCAATTCTGTCGCTTTTGCGTTCATTTTTGCTACGAAAGCATCCACACTGCCGCTGACGTATTCGGCAAGTGCCACAGCGGCATCGTTTGCCGATGCAATGACAACACTTTTGAGAAGATCCTCAACCGTCATCTGCTCGCCTTCTTCCAAGAAGACTTGCGAGCCACCCATGGATGCCGCGTTTGCGGAAACAGAAACGGTATCGTCGATGCGAATGGTGCCCGCATCGATAGCTTCCATTACCAAAAGGAGTGTCATTACTTTTGTAACAGATGCAGGCGGAAGTGCTTCCTCGGCGTTTTGCGCATATAAAATTGTTCCCGTTGTTGCTTCCATTAAGATAGCACTTTTGCAATTCAAATTGAGAGATCCTTCAGTAACACCAAGCGTATTTTCTTGCGGAAGCGGATCGTTTTCTTCGCCAAAAACTTTTAAGCAAACGGGTAGAAGCATAATAACGGCTATGATGATTGCCGTTAACTTGTAAAAGAATTTCTTCATAATTATCACCTCGCCTCATTGTATGTAAAAGTGAGGATAAATATGAAAAGGAGCAAACGTGATTTGCGTTTGCTCCTAATTTATTATTTTGTGCTAAATTGATAAATCGTGGTGTAATCGTACTTTTCACCGGGAGACAACACGACATCATCAAAATTTGAGTGATTGATGGCATCGGGCATTTTTTGTGTTTCAAGGCAGAATGCTGACTGCACGCTTGCGGGACATCCGCCCTTGAGCGGTGCTTCAATCTCCCACATAAAGTTACCTGTGTAGAACTGCACTGCGGGCTGGTTGGTATAAACCTGCATCAAGCGCCCGCTGTTGGGCTCGTACGCTTCAATGCGCAAAACAGGTGCTTTACTCTCGCCGCCCGCAAAGCAGAGGCAGTGGTCATAACCGCCCGCAAGCTTCAAATCGGGATATTCAAGGTCAAAGTCTTCTCCAATCGTCTTGGGCTCGCGGAAGTCAAACGGGGTTCCCTTAACCGAACGAATCTCCCCCGTAGGAATGAGGTTTTCGTCGGTGGGAATGTACTTGTCAGCATCCATTTGCAAAACGTGATCGAAAATTTTGCCCGAGGAAAAGCCGCCAAGATTAAAATAGGCGTGGTTCGTGAGGTTAACAACCGTCTTCTTATCGGTGGTGGCTTCATAGTGAATGGCAAGTGCGTTGGAGCGCAGCAAGGTATAAGTAACGGTCACGTTGAGGGTACCGGGATAGTTTTCGTCACCGTCGGGAGAGACGAGCGTGAGAACCAATCGCGGTTCTTCCCCATCCTCGGCTTTGGCATCCCAAATTTTGTGAGAAAAACCGACATTTCCGCCATGCAAGGAGTTACCGTTGTTGTTTTTATAAATTTGATATTCTTTGCCATCAAGACGGAATTTGCCCTTTGCAATGCGGTTACAAACGCGACCGACAAGTGCGCCAAGATATCCGGGTGCCAAGACGTAATCGCGCAAAGAATCATAGCCCGCAACCACATCGGTCACGCGACCGAGTCTGTCAGGAACACAAATTTCCATAATCGCTCCGCCAAACTCGCAAATGCGAACGCTCATACCCGCATCGTTTTTGAGCAGATAACTGTGAACGTTGCGACCGTCTTCCATTGTTCCAAAGAAGTGTTTTGTAATCATACTTTATTCTCCATCGTAGCCGTTGGGATTCTTTTGCATCCAGTTGGCAAGGTCGCGGCACATATCGTCAAGGTCATTTTCAGCACGCCAGCCAAGAACTTCGTATGCCTTGGTAGGGTCTGCGTAACAGGTGTCGATGTCACCTGGGCGACGAGGAGCGATCTTATACGCTACCTTCAGTCCTGTTGCCTTTTCATAAGCAGCAACAATATCAAGAACTGAATACCCCGTACCGGTGCCAACGTTGAAATATTCAACCTCGTTGACCTTTGTAGCACGCTCAAGAGCTTTCAAGTGTGCTTTTGCAAGGTCCACTACGTGGATATAGTCGCGCACACC
>JAZSFM010000048.1:0-4392 GCA_045532215.1 Eubacteriales bacterium
AGAGGATTGAAAATCCTCGTGTCGTTGGTTCGATTCCGACCGGAGGCACCAAAAATGCGGATTTAGCTCATTTGGTAGAGCGCGACCTTGCCAAGGTTGAGGTGGCGGGTTCGAGCCCCGTAATCCGCTCCAAGAAACGGGCACGGAAGTAAAAAATTCACGTGTCCGTAATTTTTTAGAAAAAAAGAATACGGTGCCATGGCCAAGCGGTAAGGCAAAGGTCTGCAACACCTCTATCCCCGGTTCGATTCCGGGTGGCACCTCCAAGTGAATAACACCCCAAATTTGAACCGATAGAGTTCGATTGGGGTGTTATTTGTTTTCAAAAACCTATATGGGAAACGGCTTTTCGCGCCGTTTCTTATTTTTTGCAATCGTACTGTGATTTCGGGAATGTTCCAAATTTTGTGCGAGATTTGAAAAATCCGAAGAAAACCGACCACCACAGTTCGATTAAATTTTTACCTCATCGTTTGCATGACGCTTGAAATAGGATTCTTCCATCGCATTTGGGGTACGATAACGGTTGATCTGATGCGGACGCTTGCCGTTGTAAAACTCTATGTATGCCCCGACACGTTCTATGAATTCTCGCTCGGAACGGTAGTTGTTGCGATAAAGCTCTTCCGCTTTGAGCGTTTTGAAAAATGCTTCCATGACAGAATTATCGTAGGGTGTGCTTTTACGAGAGAGCGATTGCGTCATTCCAAACGCCTTGCAACAGTCAATGAAAGTCCGTGCCGTATAGTTCGTTCCGCGATCACTATGGAAGATCAGCCCCTCGCTTGGTTTGCGATCTTCATACGCTTTTGACAAGGTGCTTTTCGTCAGACGCGTGCCGTTGCTCTTGGAAATCGTGTAGGCAATCACCTTTCGGGCGAACAGGTCAATGATAACGCAGATGTAATATTTTACATCCTTGCAGATGAAATAAGTAATGTCGCTCACCCATACTTCGTTGGGGGCAGTTGCAACAAATTCTTGGGATAAAATGTTTTCTCGGCGTTGCTTGGTCATTTCATAGATCCGTTTCGCACCGCCGCGAACACTGAACCACCCGTTTTCGTGCATAATCGTTGCCACCGTTTTATCGGCAACGGTATATCCGCGCAATCTCAAAACCGCATTGATCTTTCGTGCGCCAAACACTTGATTGCTCTCGTTGAAAATCTCCTCAATGATTGGGGTGATCTCTTTCTTTTTGAGTACATAAACCGTGTCTTCCTTGGCTTTGAGATGATTAAAGTAGCTTCCTTTGGCTACCATCAGTGTTTTGCAAAGCAAGCTAATGGAGTATGTATCGGAGAGATCTTTTATCACCTCATATCTGTCGTGCAACGGCGCACTGACAGTGCAGGGCGACATTTGAAGGATCTCAACCATCTTCTCCAACGTTTCACAGCGTTGCTTCAAAATCCGATAATCGGACATGTTGACCGCTTTCGGTTTCTTCGCGGTTGACTTGATCCATTTGTAGAGGGTGCTCTTTGCTATCCCTGTGTCAACAGATATGTGGGCTACGGGTTCGCCGGACGAATATCGTTGTAAAATTTCGGCTTTCTGTACTTCTGTGTAAATCTTTTTCATAAAAAATCTCCTTTGCCAAGTGGTACGGTTATTGTACCATGAAATGTTGGCATCCTTCTGAACAAGGAGATGTGATAGAGTTGTTTTATCATGGTTGAGTTGAAACATTCACAAAATTATGATATAATAGGTTTTTAGATAAACAAGAAATTGATCGCAAGAATTATTCTAAAATCAACACATAATGCAAATCTTGTTGTTCCGTTTCACTTTGGCGGTTGGTATAATAAGGTCACAATAAAACAACCGAAAAGGAGAAACAAAATGAACACAGACAAGATCTACGCAGAATCCATTGCAAAGGAGTACGCTCCTAAAGACAAATCCAAAATCATAGCTCTTCGCAAGCTCGATGCAAAAGCAAAGCTCCCAGCAACCATTTTCACTTATACCTTTGGAATTGTTTCTACGCTTGTATTGGGCACGGGAATGTGCCTTTCGATGCAAGTCATTGGCGACAATATGGTACTTGGTATTATAATTGGCATTATCGGTATGCTTGGATGTGGCGTGAACTATCCTATCTATACTAAAATGCTTGAAAAAGGCAAAAAGAAGTATGCCTATGAGATTGTGGAGCTTGCGAGAGAGATTAGCGAGGGCAAATAAGCATTCACGGAGGGCGGTCTTATGAACAAGAACGAAAGCAAATACTTTAACACGGCGATACGTATGGACGAAGCCCTCATTACGCTACTTGAAAAGTAGGACTTTGAATATATCACCATTAAGGAGATATGTAATACGGCAGAGGTAAACCGTTCCACTTTTTACCTACATTACGAGAACACCTCTGATTTGCTAAAGGAAACTATACGTTATATCATTGACAAGCACCTCGCATACTACGAAATAGACAAGACACGCATTGCTCTGCAAATTGATACCTGCAAGCGAGATGAACTTTTGTTTATCACAGACAAGTATCTTGTGCCTTATTTAACGTTTATTAAGGATAATCAGCGTTTATTCAAGGTGTCTATCAAGCGGTTTAACTCATTGAATATGGATGAAGTGTATGGCAGAATGTTCAAACACATCTTTAATCCCATTCTTGAGCGTTTCAATGTTCCCGAAAAGGAGCGTTCCTATGTGATGAAATTCTATCTAACCGGCGTATTCGCTATTGTTATGGAATGGCTTGATAAGAACTGCTCTGATGATATGGCAACGGTTACCCGGGTCATCACCGATTGTGTGATGGGCGAGAGGAACACAAATGGATAGGACATTGAAACTTGCTCTCGCAAGTCTGTCATTCAACATAGCGTTTGCAACCTACCATCTTGCCATGGGCTTGATTACAAGCTCTTGGTGGTTATTAACGCTTGGATCGTACTATCTTGTTTTAAGCATTGTGCGCTTCGTCGTGTTACGCTCCAAATCCAAAGAGCGTTTTATTGCCAAGTTTACAGGGTGGATGCTTATCATATTATCTATCCCCCTTGCTGGAACCGTTATACTTTCGGTGGTGCGAGATCGGGGGCACGAGCTTCATATGATTGTGATGATAGCAATGGCGGCGTATGCCTTTACCAAGATTACGCTTGCGACGATAAAATTCATAAAAGCTCGTCGCAGTACATCAGCAACGCTTATCACGCTCCGAAACATTTCATTTGCAGATGCCTTTGTTTCGATATTTGCATTGCAACGCTCGATGCTTGTATCGTTTGAGGGAATGACCGAAGCAGAAATAGTGATTATGAATGCCACCTTCGGCTCTGTTGTGTGCGTGATTGTCTTTCTGCTTGGATTAAATCTTGTAAGAAATAGAAAGATATTGTTTAAGAGCATTTTTTTTGTAAAAACTTAGGTAGCAAATGGCATCTTTTTTGTCAAAACTTTGATTTTGCAAAGTCGCAACTTCAACCGTCAAAACGGCAGAAAAAATATTCAAATTTTTCTGAAAATACTTAAAAATCCTTATAATATAAGGGTTTTCGCCATTTTCAAGGTGGCATCTTTTTTGTCAACTCGTGCCAAACAAAAATCCGTCCTCGATAAGGGCGGATTTTTGTTTTCACTTGCCATCTGTTTGTTGTTGTGTTACACTTGATCCTGAAAGGCGGTGTACGCGTGAATTTTCATATATATAATGTTGTTTGTTCCATTTTTGCGATCTTTGTATATATTTCCTTTCGATTCTCTGTAGATGCCTATCTTCGTGTGAATAAGAACAGCAAGTCATTTATTAAGAAGAACAAAAAAGGGTTTGTTAACTATTGGACTTATAAAAGAATCCATAACGAGATCGGTCTGGGCCGTATCTATTACCTAAATATTATTCTGCTTACTCTTACGTTGCTTTATTTATTTACTTCAACCTGCATGGGTTGGGTACAATTATTTTCATTACCTATAGCCATATGTTATTTCTTACTCTGTATCGTCCAAATTCCTGCAATCATCTTTTCTGACATCTATTGGAATCTTGAGAACTATGGCAAAAGATTTGTGTTTCTTGCCAAAAACAAATCCGGCCGTGGTTTCCATAGTTCCTTTTATGCATTTATTGAAGTTTTGGGATTGTTGGCTTTCGCAGTTTACAATATAAGTATAGCTGTATAACAGGATTTTTTACACATTAAGGGAGTGTTGAAGTATGGAAATGAAGAATACGAAGATCACCGCAATGCTTTATCCCCGGCCTGGCAACCCCAGAAACAGCGAAGGCTCTTTCCTGCGCCTGGATGACGGTCGGATCGCCTTTGCCTACAGCCGCTATGTTGGCGACAGCGACCTGGATCACGCAAAATGCGAGATCGCCTGCATCTATTCCTACGATAACGGCGAAACCTTCGA
>JAZSFM010000047.1:0-2096 GCA_045532215.1 Eubacteriales bacterium
ATGTCAGCCATGCAAAGGGCGTATGCAAGCGGGAACATTTCAAGCGCCTTGCCTACGTTGCCGGGGTCTTCGGTGCCCGAAAAGCCCATGTGGTAACGAATGGCAAACGCCTCGTCGCGGGTCAGCTTCATGTAGCCGGATACGATGTAGACCGACTTCTCGCCGTGACCGTAAGGCAAATTGTCCTCAATGGTATAGTATGGCACGCTCTCCCACTTGCCAAACTCGTTTTTGACGTTGCGGAACGAGGTCTTATAGAAATTGACCTTGCAGACGTCGTGCAAGAGTGCTGCGATGGCAATGCTCTCCTCCGAGTAGGAAATGCCGTACAGATCTTTCATACGCGGGCGGTTCAGAATGTCGTGCAGGCATTCGTAGACGTTGAGGCTGTGACGCAACAGTCCGCCTTCAAAGTTGCCGTGATAGCGCGTGCTTGCGGGAGCTGTGAAAAAGTCGCTTGCGTCCGAGTCAAGGAACGCCAGCAGCTTGTCCGCGCCCTCGCGCTTGATGTATTTGTTGTAGATCTCCAAAAATCTCTGTTTATCCTCGTGCAGTTGCATTTCGCACCTCCAAAGCATTGTATTCCATATACATTTTACCATGTTTTTGCAAAAATGTAAAGAGGATTTACGCGATCGGACAAAAAAACCCGCCAAAGCGGGTTTTTGAGTAATTTTTTCATTCACCTTTTTCAAAAGCTTGTGCTGCAGCAAACAATACCTTAAACCGTTCGGTGTCGCGAATCGGATCAAAGAGCTTCCATGAAAGCGTGGGCAGCAGCAAATTGGTTCTGTCATAAACATTCGCGGTATAACGGAATTCCAGGTCAGGCAAAAATGGCAAGGAGCTTTTTGTTACCACATTATAATTTTTCACAACAAAGCGTTGGTGAGCAATCATTTTTTCCAGCCATTCCACGGCTTCATCATATCGCCCGAGACGCATACACATCTCGGCACAATCCTCATAGTTTACATTCAGACAAAACGGCAGCTCTTCTTGCACTTCCCCCATCATACAGTCATAAAAATCACAGTATAGCTTGAAGCAGGAATATGCCTGTTCATACTTTGCATCAGATCTCCACGAATACCCCAGCATTGCCAACTGATGATGCAGATAATCCAATGCCTTATTGATATTGTTTCCATACTGTTTTCTGCTTTGCTCTTTTTTACCCAAACAATCGTACACGTCTGCCAACCAGGCACCGCCCTCTTCATACTGATTAAAGACGTCAATTTTTCTTGCATGCTCTTCGGCCTTTTCAAAATTTCGCATTCTCCTGTATAGCACTGTCAGCCATTTATTAGCAGCGTTCAAGTAACGGCTGTCAGTACAGTGCGCAAGTATCACATTGGCCTGACGAATACATTCATTTTCCCAAAATTGACGCTCAGCTTTTTTACCTTCCGCATCCGGATCCCGATAATACTGATCCACTAAACAGCAGATATTTCCGATTGAATAAGCCAAAAGCTCATAGTTGTTGGGGTAGATTTTCAAGACAGCAAGCACGTCCTCACAGCACTCTCTTCGATTTTCAAGAACGTTGAGATTTTCCGGCGGATTGCACAGTCTATCCTCTGCTTTGGCCATACACTCGTCAATTTCCTTTTGACAATCGGTATCCTCCTTACCAAATAATACGTCAGTGGACACGCCAAAAACATTGGCTAAGGGCACGATTTGGGAAATATCCGGCATACCCGTATTGTTTTCCCAACGACTGACCGCTTGATACGTAATATTCAGTTGTTCGGCAAGCTCTTCCTGCGTCAATCCGCGCTCCTTACGCAAACTGCGGATAATTTGCCCCATTGATTTGCTCATGATTTATCTCCTTTGGATAGAATTCCGGTACCGTTGTTCTCATTATAGCAGATAACTTCCTTCTTGTAAAGCGATGTAAATATGAGCGTTTCTCAAGTATGCATTGAGTTAACAAATACAAAAAAACATAAGATGTAAAAGAGCATCCGTACGGTGAACCTCATCCACCGCAACCGCGTCGCTGTTTCGCTCTGCGAAATACGCTCCGCTGCGGTCCCCCTTCCCCAGCGGGGAAGGCTCATCATAGCAGCCTTTCACGGATA
>JAZSFM010000060.1:0-29886 GCA_045532215.1 Eubacteriales bacterium
TGCACAAAAGAAGGAAGTGGCAAAATCGGCAATAGAACCGTTGGTTTGGCTTTTGTCCTATCATTTGACTGCGCTTTCTGAAACCGAAAATGACACTCATTATAAAAACAAAATAATAAAAATGCTGGATGTGCTTTTTGAGGGAAATGAAAGTGATTTTATTGTCGGTATTCGAAATAAAGCATCCAAGTAACGATTTGCTCATAATAAAAATCACGGTCACCTTGTAGGGGGCGACGTCCTCGACGCCCCGTTATAGACGGCTTTTCAAAAAACAAAAAGCACCCGCCCGCGGCACTGCCGTGGGCGGTTTTGCTATCCTTTTTCAAAAACAAAACGGATTTTCAATATTTTCTTTTCCAAACAATTTTGTTGCCATTCGATACATTGCTTTGGCGTGAATGCGGTCGTGCCAAATAAAGCGGCGTAGCAACTTGCGAAGCGACCAATCCTCGCCGTAACTGCCCTCAACGAGGGCGTTTTCAAGAAAATTCGCTTTTCTTTCCAATACTTCAAATCCACGTCGGCGGCAGTCCAAAATGTCTCCTGCATTGTCTGCATCTACATCTATTTCTGCAAAATAATATGCGTTCACGCTTTTGGTGTGCTCATACATTTCATTTGCCGAGCGGGGAATTTGCCCATAAAAGGTTTTGCGCGCGGGAGTGATGGTCGCATCCTTTTGTGGAACGGAGTGATACAAGGTCAAAAAATCTTGAGCAGATTTGAGCGCGAGCGCTTTCAAATGCTGATATTCTTCCATCGAAAGCGGTGCTTTTTCTGTTTCAAGCAGAACGTCCGAATCGGCATCACGAATGGCAAGATCGGATTCTTTTTCTTGTACGATCACGATTTCAATGCCACCACCAATGTCTTTGCAGCACCATTTGCAATAAGAGGCAATTTCTTGTGGCATTTTTGCCATCGCTACCTCGAGATTTTCACCGCGCGCATACGCTCCGACGTAATCGGTTGCATAAAGCAGGGTGTCGTCTCCGGTGTGTTCCCAAACGCAGTTTATGATTGTTTTATCCATCATTTTTACCTATGAATTTTCACAAGTCTCTCCACATTCACCGCCAGCGCTTCGACGAGTGCATCAACGTCCTCTGTGGTGTTGTAGTGGCTGAAGCTTACGCGCAGAGCACACTCGGTTTCGTCCTCGCTAGCGCCAAAGGCGATCAGGGCGCGGCTGAGCTTTTTGGCGTGCGTTGAGCAAGCCGAGCCGCCCGAAACGCAAATGCCGCTCTCGGAGAGCGCGTGGATCATCGTCTCGCTCTTAATGTCGGGGAGCGAGAGGGAAAGAATGTGCGGCGCGCGTGCGCCCGTGGGAATATGCAATTTCACGGGAAGAGCCGAAAGCTTTTCCTCGGCATAATTTCGAAGTTGTAGTAAGTGGGGAAGATGTGTGCTAAGATTGGCAAAACCGTACTTTGCCGCCGCGCCAAAGGCGACGATACCAAGCACGTTTTCGGTACCCGAGCGGAAGCCGCCCTCTTGTCCACCGCCAAGCAGGGTGGGGACGATGTCTCGGCGTTTCAGAGCCGCAGGCGAGACGTAGAGCGCGCCCACGCCTTTGGGAGCGTGAATTTTGTGACCGCTGATGCTCACAAGGTCTGCCTTGATCGCATCGGGGGTAAAGCGGCACTTCAGGTATCCCTGCACCGCATCGGTGTGTGTTACAATATCGGGGTTTTGCGCCTTTGCCATGGTAAAGGCGCGTTTTACGTCATACATAGCTCCCGTCTCGTTGTTCACCATCATCATAGAGATAAGAAACGTGCGAGCATTGAGTGCATCTGCGTATGCGTTCCAATCCAATTCGCCGCCGCGTGTGGGGATGCGAATGACCTCAAAGCCGTCCGCTTCAAGCGCTTGCATCGCCTTTTCCACGCCCGAATGCTCGGAGTCAGTGGTAATGATGCGACCGCCGCGGCGACGTTCCTTTGCATACGCTGTGCCAAAAATGGCCAAATTGTCGGATTCGCTTCCACAGGATGTGAAAATCAGTTGTTCGGGGCGAACGGGACCGCGCAAACCGAGCGTGGATGCAACCTCACGTCGAGTATCCTCAACCAACTTTCGCGCTGCCTGACCGGCAGGGTGCAGGGAAGAGGGGTTGCCAAAGGTCTCCATCGCCTCCATGAGCTTTGCCTTTGCCGCATCGCACAGAGGAGTGGTTGCGCCGTTGTCAAGATAAATTTGTTTCATAGAACCTTTCAGCGGAATGTGAAAGCGGCAATAATGGCTTCCACGTCCGCGCGATTTGCTTCAAAATTTTGGGGCAGAGAAGTATAGGTCAGGTTGTAGATCATGCTCTTGTAACCAACAACAACCTGCAAATAACGGTAGGTTACACCGCCAACGGTGTATTCGTATTCATATTGTAGCGCCTTACCGCCACCAATGGTGATTTCCTTTTCGCTGATGCGGGTATATTTGTTTCCCGAGGTGGTTTTCATCATTTCTTCGCTTGCTTCAAAGTACTCTTTCACACTCATTTCACTTGAAGGCATAAAAGAAACCACGCTCACAAAAGAACCATCGGGAGCGAATGCCGCATTGGCGGTAGTTGTTGTGCTAACAGACCAATTTGAAGGAACATAAAGGAAATACTCTACCTCGTCGCTCGAGGCGATTTGCATACCGTCCGGAACATTTGCATCGGTGGGGAAGATTTTAACCGCTTCAATAGGGGTATATGCCACGTCAAACGCAAAGTGTTCCCGCATTTTTTGCACATCACTCATACAAAGTACAAAGAGCTCTTCGGTTGCGGTAAAGGAGAAAACATAAAAGCGGTTTTCTCTTTCGGCAACAATGTGCAAAAAGTGTGTAACAACGCCTGCAACATTTGCGGAGTAATGATACTGCTTTGCATTGGCATCACCAAGGAGAGTGGCTATGCATTCTTCCTCGTGAGCGGTTACCTCACCGGTTGCCATCAGTTTTATTTGGGAGAGGAGCGTTTTTTCAAAATAGTAATCGATGCGCGTTTCGCCTTCGGCAAGAGCAGATAATTCAGCGGCAAGTGCCTCGTCGATGGGGAATTCGGAGACGCTTACGGCGGATTGCTCCGAAACGTTGTAATACGCACCCGAAATGCCTGGTAGAATTTTAAGACTCCACGTAGTGGGGACATAAAGGCGATAGGTAGCACCATAGGTGGTGGCACTTTGCATTCCCTCGGGAACAGAAGATTCATTCTTTGAGGAACAAGAAAGTGCCGAGAACGTTGTTCCAAGCAACAAAAGTGCCGCAAGGAGATATAAAAGGATTCGTTTTTTCATTTTGTAGACCTTTCAAAAGGAGATTTTAACCCTCAATGCGAGAAATCATTTGTCTGCCGATTGCTTCAACGTGGCGCAACGCCTCGGGAATCAGCTCATCGGGGAAGCGGTTGTAGTAGTAGCCGCCAATTTCAAAGTTGAGTGTGCCCTCGTAGTTGATTTCACGCAGAGCATCGGCAATATCGTTCCAATCCATCGGCTTTTCAAAATCGTAGGGAGCGGAGTGGTTATCACGTTTGCCGTCAACCTCGTGTGCGTGGATGAGCTTAACTTGACTGCCCAACTTGCGGAGTGCACCTGCGGGAGTATCGTTCGTGTCACCGCCCGTCAGCACAAAGTGACCGAGGTCGGGGCAAGCGCAAAAGCAGTCGGCATCTACCAACCCGATGTATTCGAGAATTTCTTCGGGACGAGAGCAAACGCAGGGGCGAATAATGCTTTCTTTATCCATGCCCCACATATTCTCCATGCCAACCTTTACGTTGTACTTTTTGAGGTAGGGGACAAGTTCGGAGAAGAACGCTCTGTTCAACTCGCGGCATTCGTCAAGTTGCTCGTCAAACAGTCTGCCGAGAATGTTGAGGGGGTGAATAACGATGTAGGGAGCACCGAGAACGCTCGTTGCAATAATGGCATTGATGGTGGTTTTTATCATATCTGCACGCAATTCGCCGGTATATACTCCAACAGGGCCAAACGCGGCGTGTGTTTGCCCAATAACGATGCCTGCTTCGTCAGCATAGCGGCGAATTTCGGAGTAGTAGGCAACAACCTCTTCCTCGGTACGTTTGGAGTTGGGGCGCGCATCCATTTGTGCGCGATTGCCAATCCAGTCGTCAATATTGTAGTCTGCTGCGCGAATACCCGCATCGCGCAACATTTCAAACATCTTTTTTGCACCAAAACGAGCTTCTAAAGCCCATGTGCTAACGCTAATTAACATAAGTAAGTCCTCCTGTGCTTTTTTGTTCATTATAGCACTTTTTGCGAGGGGTGTCAATAGAATATAGATATAAATAAAATAAAAAACTTTTCAAACACAGTTGACAAACGCTTAAAAATATGATATACTACACAGGAATGACGGTGATAAAGAGCTCCGTGGCAGAAAGTCTTGCAGAGAGTGCGCGGTTGGTGCGAGCGCACAGGGAGTATGTTACAGGGGATCACTTTTGAGTCGGTGCGGTGAAGGGGAGAACCTCTGCGTAGCTGCATCCGTCAGCCCGCGTTAAGGGCTTGGGGATTTGTAAATGTCCCAAGAGGTGCGCCTTGGGGCGAAGGTGAGTGGTACCGCGGAGCTTTCCGTCTCACAGCAGAGTTGCTGTGGGGCGTTTTTTGTTTCTTGGCAACCCAACAAAAAAGTAAAACAATCCGCAAGGATAGAAAAATAATGGAGTGACAAAAATGGCAAAGGATTACACAAACACACTCAATCTGCCCACAACCGAATTTCCCATGCGTGCGGGACTTCCGCAACGCGAGCCCGAAACGGTAAAATATTGGGCAGACATCGACCTGTATAACAAGATGCAGGAAAACGCAAAGGATAAGCCGCTCTACATTCTGCACGACGGCCCTCCTTTCTCCAACGGCAACATTCACATGGGACATGCGCTCAACAAGATTCTTAAGGACTTCATCAACAAGTCTCACGCAATGTCGGGCTATCGCGTACCGTTTACTCCCGGCTGGGATAATCACGGCATGCCCATTGAGTCTGCCATCATCAAGCAGAACAAGCTCAACCGCAAGAGCATGTCCATCCCCGAGTTCCGCAACGCTTGCCACAAGTTTGCACAAGACTTTGTGGATAAGCAAATGGAGCAATTCATTCGTCTTGGCGTCGTTGCCGATTGGGAACGCCCCTATTTGACTATGGATAAATCCTTTGAGGCGCGCGAGATCCGCGTGTTCGGAGAAATGTATAAAAAGGGCTACATCTACAAGGGACTCAAGCCCGTTTATTGGTGCCCCAACGATGAGACCGCACTTGCAGAGGCAGAGATCGAGTATCAAACCGACCCCTGCACCTCTATCTATGTCAAATTCCAAGTAAAGGATGACCAAGGCAAGCTTGCAGGTCTTTGCGATCTTTCCAAGACCTACTTTATCATTTGGACGACCACTACCTGGACGCTCCCCGGCAACCAAGCAATCGCGCTCAACCCCGAGGAAAGCTACGTCATCGTCAAAGCCGACAACGGCGAGTGCTACATCGTAGCAGAAGCACTTTGCGGCAAAACGATGCTCGAGGGTGGTATCGAGAATTACGAGATCCTTGACCGCCGCTCGGGTAAGGAATTCGAATATATGAGTGCACAACATCCTTTCCTTGACCGCGATAGTCTCGTAGTAGTTGCTGATTACGTTACGATGGAAAGCGGTACCGGTTGCGTACACACCGCAGGCGGCTTTGGTGCTGACGATAACATCACCTGCCGTCGCTACGGACTGCCGCCTCTCGTTCCCGTAGACGACAGAGGTTACCAAACCGAAGAGGCAGGCAAGTTTGCAGGCCTGCGCTATGACAAATCCAACGAAGCAATTCTTGCCGATATGAAGGAAACCGGCGCACTGTTTGCTTCCGCCGAGATCGAGCACGAATATCCGCACTGCTGGAGATGTAAGAACCCCATCATCTTCCGCGCAACACCCCAGTGGTTCTGCTCGGTAGATGCTTTCAAGGATGCAGCCGTAGAGGCGTGCGAAAAGGTAGAATGGCTGCCCGAGTGGGGCGGAGACCGCATTAAGCAAATGGTTCGCGAGAGAGCAGACTGGTGCATCTCCCGTCAACGCCATTGGGGTCTGCCCATTCCCGTGTTCTACTGTGATTGCTGCAAAAAGCCCATCTGCAACGATGAGACTATCGAGCGCGTAGCAACCCTGTTTGGCGAGCACGGCTCTAACATTTGGTACGAAAAGAGCGCTGCAGAGCTGCTTCCCGAAGGTTTTGTATGCCCCGAGTGCGGTGGCAAAACATTCACCACCGAAACCGACACCCTTGATGGCTGGTTCGATTCCGGTTCTTCTCACTTTGCCGTAATGGAGAACAATCCCGAGCAACGTTGGCCTGCAGATATGTATCTTGAGGGTGCCGACCAATACAGAGGTTGGTTCCAATCCTCGCTCCTGACTGCAGTCGGTTCTACCGGTGTCGCACAGGCACCTTATCAAACCGTTCTCACCCACGGTTGGGTAGTTGACGGTGAGGGCAAAGCGATGCACAAGTCCTTGGGCAACGTTATTGTTCCCTCGGATATCGTTGCAAAGTACGGCTCCGACCTCGTTCGTTTGTGGGTAGCATCCTCCGACTATCGCGTTGACGTTCGCGTTTCCGACGTCATTTTCAAACAACTCTCCGATGCTTACCGCAAGATTCGTAATACTGTTCGTATCCTGATTGCAAACCTCAACGATTTCAATCCCGATACCGATGCGGTTGCATTTGACGATCTTTATGAAATCGACCGTTGGGTAATTTCCGCAATGAACGATCTGACAAAGACCGTTAAGAACGCATATGATACCTACGAATTCCACGTAGCATATCACGCAATCAACAACTTCTGTACCACCGAGCTTTCCAAACTCTACGTTGACATCACCAAGGACCGCGTTTACACCGGCAAGACCACCGGCGCACCTCGCCGTAGCGCACAAACCGCTATGTATTTCGTTCTGTCTGGACTTGTTCGTCTGCTTGCTCCCATCATCTCTTTCACCGCAGAAGAGATGTGGCAGGCAATTCCTCACAAGGCAACCGATAAGTGCGAGAGCGTATTCCTCAATGATATGCCCGCATACGATGAAGCACTTTGCTTTGCCGACATCGCTCAAAAGTGGAACAAACTGTTCGAACTCCGCGACGACGTTATGAAGGCACTTGAGATTGCCCGTGCAGAAAAGCTGGTTGGTAAGTCTCTTGAAGCAAAAATCACCATCTACGCCAAGGATGAGGACGTGCTCGCACTCCTCAATTCCTTTGGCAATGAACTCACCACCGTATTCATCGTTTCCGGTGTCAAGGTGGAAACTACCGATGCTCCCGAGGCAGCTTACTGTGGCGAGGAAAGCCAACTCGCAGTGCTCGTAGAGCCCGCTGACGGTTGCAAGTGTGACCGTTGCTGGAGCTTCTCCACCGAGGGCGAGGACGACGGTGAGGGCGGATTCCTCTGCGCTCGCTGCCGCGACATTTTGAAATAATATTGACAGTTTTGGGAAGGGACTCTTGAAAAAGCGTCCCTCCTCGTGCTATCTTTCCCTAAACGAGAAAGGAGAAAAATATGACCGTTATTTTAATTGCCATCATTGCAGGTGTTATTGGACTTGACCAACTAACCAAGTGGTTGACAGTCGTTAACCTGGAGGAGTGGGAATCTTTCCCTCTGTGGCAAGATGTTTTTCATTTTACGTATGTTAAAAATACAGGTATGGCATTTGGTATGATGAAAGATCACCGCTGGGTATTCATCATCTTTTCTACCGTTGCCATTATAGGACTTGCTATTTATCTCTTCCGTTTTCGTCCCGAGAGCCGTTGGATGCAAATTTCCATGGCGTTTATCATCGGCGGTGGCATCGGCAATATGATCGATCGCCTGATTTTGGGATACGTTATCGACTTTTTGGACTTTACCCTCATCAATTTTGCCGTTTTCAATGTGGCAGACTCTTTTGTTTGCATTGGTGCGGGAATGATGATCGTTTATCTCGTTATCGATCTTATTCGCGAAATCAAGCTTGAAAAAGCCAAAAAAGCCGAAGAAAAAAACAATGCCGATGTGGAATAACGAAACCGAGAACAACCTTGTCGAAATTGTTGCACAAGATGAAGACAAGGGCACAAGACTCGATCAATTTGTTGCGACCAATACTGACCTGACACGCTCTGCTGCCGCAAGACTGATCGAAGAGGGCGCTGTAACTGTAAACGGCAAAGCGGTAGCAAAAAACTATAAGGTCGCCAAAGAAGACGCAGTAGAGATCATTCTGCCCGAGCCCGAGGCAGCCGAAGCACTTCCCGAGAATATTCCTTTGGATATTGTTTACGAAGATGATGATATCATCGTCATCAATAAGCCCGTTGGAATGGTGGTGCATCCTGCTGCAGGCAACCCCACAGGAACACTTGTCAACGCCCTCTTATATCATTGTGGAGCATCTCTTTCGGGCGTTGGTGGCGTTATCCGCCCGGGTATCGTTCATCGCATTGATAAGGATACGAGCGGCCTTTTGGTTGTCGCCAAAAATGATGAAGCACATCTTAATCTTTCCGCGCAACTCAAAGAGCATCACGTCAGCCGCATTTATACCGCAATCGCGATAGGGAACTTCCGCGAAGAGAGCGGCACGGTCGATGCTCCCATCGGACGCCACCCCATTGACCGCAAAAAGATGGCAGTGATTCATAATAGCGACCTGCGCTCGCGAGAGGCGATCACGCATTGGTCGGTGATGGCACGCGGCGAGGCAGATGGGAATTCTTTCACGCTGGTACGTTGCCAACTCGAAACAGGACGCACGCATCAAATCCGTGTGCATATGGCATCAATCGGACACCCACTCCTTGGAGATGCCGTTTACGGTGGCGCAAACACGCGTTTTGAAGCACGTCACCGCGCATCGATTGTAGGGCAATGTCTGCACGCAGGTGAGCTTCACCTCACGCATCCGCGCACAGGAGAGCAAATGCAATTTTTTGCTCCCATGCCCACCAATATGCAACACGTAGTGGATATTTTGTTCAAAAAGGAGGATGACTAAAATGAAAAAACTGTTCTTGTTCGTTTTATGCATAGCACTTTTGTTTTCTGCCACCGCTTGCGATTATGTCAGCAGCTACAAAGCACTTATGTTTGTGCGTATGGAAAGAGGCGACCACGGAAGCGTTAGCTTTTCGCGCTTGGAAGGCACCTATGTAATGAAACTGCGCCTAAAGGGCGAAGGTCAAGAGGGAAGCATCCAATGCAAGGCATCCCTTGGAGAGGGCGAAATCAACGTTTATTACGATTGGCTTGGAACAAAAGAACTGCTCTTCAACCTCAAGGCAGGGGAGAGCATTGATGAACGTCTCGGCTACATCGAAAGCGGACACACCGTTTACATTATTGTTGAAACCGTCACCCCCGCAAAAGAAGGGAAAATTTCTATCGACTTGCGAAAATAACAAAAAAGAACCTATCTCAATTCGAGATAGGTCCTTTTTTATTAATCAACCATTTGTTTGTAAATCTCATTTTTTGCCACGCCTCTGTCGCGAGCGACCTGCTTAATGGCATCCATTTTTGCCATTCCGCCATCGATGTAGTGTTGCACGTGGGTGGGAATATCCATCGCATCCCAAAAGTTTGCGGTGACGGCATCTTTTGCACCCTCAACTACAAGAACGTACTCGCCGCGCGGACTTTGCTCCTTGTAGTAGGAAACCGCTTCGGCAAGCGTGAGGCGCAAAATTTCTTCGTGCGCCTTGGTCAGTTCGCGGCAAATGGCGATGCGACGATTTTCACCAAAAACGCGAGCAAGATCGTCAAGCGTTGCTTGCAGTTTGTGAGGAGCTTCGTGAAAGAGCATGGTTCTCGTCTCGTTTGCAAGAGAGGAAAGATGCGCGCGCCTCTCTGCCTTGTTGACCGAAAGAAAGCCCTCAAATGTAAATCTACCTGTCGGCAGACCCGAAAGGGTAAGCGCTGTAATCGATGCCACAGGGCCGGGAACCGAGGTCACGGGAATGTTCCGCGCGGCACACAGAGCCACCATATCCTCTCCGGGATCGCTGATGGCAGGCGTGCCTGCATCGGTGATGAGCGCACAACTCTCGCCGCTCTCAAGGCGTGCGGCAATCTGCTCGCCACGCTCACGCTTGTTGTGCTCAAAATAGGAGACCATCGACTTGGAAATGCCAAGATGTGTCAAGAGGCGCATCGAATTGCGCGTGTCTTCTGCGGCTATAAAATCCACCTCGGAGAGCACCTTAATGACTCTTTCGGAAAGGTCAGCCAAGTTTCCAATTGGTGTGGCAACTAGATAAAGCGTGCCAGAGAGCACGCGATTTTTTTCTTTTGCACGGTCTTCAAGATTTTTGATAGAACTCATAAGTTTCCTTTCGTGTTGCAATCGTTTACTTGGAATTTTCAAACCATTCCTTATGCATTTTTGCAAGAAATTCTTTGGTGATTGGGTATCCCGTATACTTACCAATAACGGAGTCAACACCGCAATAGGGGCAAAGAGCAGTTTCTTTGGTGTCTTTTAGCCATTCTTTAATTTTGGTGGGAGAAAAAATTTCAAGGCAGTAAAAACAACCGCAAAGAGAATCTTTTATTAGTTCTTCTTTATTGTTTTCGGAATAGGTGTGCGCTGCACGAACAGAATATTCCATTTTTTCTCCTTTCACCGGCATTTATTTTCTCTCTAAACAATCTTCTTAGCGGATGGGGTCTTGGAGGGTCTCGCTGCGGCTCGGTCACGCTCACGTTCTGACAGTCCACCGGACTGTCATTCATTTCGTTCGCGCCGCTTCGCTACCCAGCCGCCCGCGGTAGCAAAAGCGAGCGGTGCGCTCGCGCCGACTGTCTATTCGCGTGCTAACAATGTTATTGGGTTATTTGTTGTGCGAAAGTTTTTGAGGGGGCGCGGGGGAACTTTTTACAAAAAGTTCCCCCACAAACTCGCGTCCCCTTTATTCTACCACAAATTCCCCTAATTTGCAACCCCCTTTATCAATTTTCTCGTGATGCGCATACACTATAACAGAATTGAGAACAGGGGAGGATATTATGGCAATTAAGATATACATCGACCAAGGGCACAATCCCGAAAACCCCAATGCAGGAGCGGTGGGGAATGGGCTTCGCGAGCAGGACATTACATATCGCGTGGGGCAGGAGCTTGCCACGCTCCTGCGAGCAGACCCCGACTACGAGGTGCGCCTCTCGCGCCCCACACCCACAACGGCTCTCGGGTCGAGCAACTCGACAAGTCTGCGCGCACGTGTGGATGATGCCAACGCGTGGGGAGCGGATTATTTTATCAGTATTCACACCAATGCCTCGTCAAATCCCGCCGCCAGCGGCACCGAGGCGTTTGCATATTCAGAGCCATCGCGTGCATTTTCCTTGGGCGAGGATATTGTCGAGGGTATTGTCAACGTCACGGGGCTACGCAACCGCGGTATGAAAGTGCGCCCGGGGCTTTACGTGCTGCGTCGTACAGCAATGCCTGCCGTCCTAGTGGAACTGGGGTTCATTACCAACCCCGGCGACGCAGCATTGATGAATGAAAACCCCGGACTTTTTGCGCAGGGCATCTATCAGGGAATTGAGAATTATTTTTCTTCTTGATTTTTCTTTTGAAGTGACAAAAAAATCTTGACAAAAAGCCGCTTTTTTGGTAAAATAAAAGGGAAGAACAAAAGAATGGAGACATTATGAACCAACATAAAAAAAGAATCCTATGTGGGGGTTTCTTACTTATGGTTTGCGCTCTGCTGATGGTTGGTTGCATCCATCCCGAAGAGGGGGATTTTCCCACCACTCTAACCGATGAAACAACATCACCGCAAGTCGTTGACCATACCACACCGCAAGAAACCATACCCGAAGATACAACCCCGGTAGTGACTCCCCCGGAGCAAACCACTCCCGAAGATACTACACCCGAGCAAACCACACCGGAGCAGACCACTCCCGAAGATACTACGCCCGAGCAAACTACGCCCGAAGAGACTACCCCGGAGCAGACTACACCGCCGGTAACAACTCCGCCGGAGATCACAACCGATCCCCCCATCACTCCGCCGACACCTACGAAGAAAATCAAAATTTACATCGACCAAGGTCACAATCCCTTCTCACCCACGCACCCTCCGTCTTGGAATACGGGGGCATCCAATGAGGCACTTGGCTTGTACGAGCAGGATCTGACCTATGAGATTGGTATTCTCTTGGCAGAACTGCTTTCCAAGGACGAGCGCTTTGAGGTTCGTCTCTCGCGTCCTACACCCGAAACGATTCTTGGAACCGATAACGATTCCGCACTTGATTTTCGCACAAGCGATGCTACAGAATGGGGAGCTGATTATTTCATCAGTTTGCACACCAATTCTTCCGATGCTCCTTCGGCAAGCGGTCTTGAGGTGTATGCGTTTAACACCGAAAACGAGGGATACGCGCTTGGTGGAACGATTCTAAAAGAGCTACAAGCTTCCACCGGTTTGCGTAACCGTGGCATGAAAACCGCAGATTATCGCGTTCTCAAAAACGCAACAATGCCTGCAGCGCTTGTAGAAATGGGCTTTATCAGCAACTGGGATGATGCCAATTTGTTGGATAATTCCCCCGAACTCTTTGCACAAGGCCTTTACAACGGTATTTTGTCTTATTTTAATAGTCTTGAAAAAGAGACCACAACAGAATAACAAAAAAGAGCAAACACAGTCGTGTTTGCTCTTTTGTTCTTTATTGTTCATCATCCAATTTGAGCACTGCCATAAACGCCTCGGGGGAGACCTGAACAGAACCCAACTGACGCATCTTCTTTTTGCCTTCTTTTTGCTTTTCCAAAAGCTTCTTCTTACGAGTAATGTCACCGCCGTAGCACTTGGCAAGTACGTCCTTGCGCATTGCCTTAACCGTCTCACGTGCGATGATTTTTGTGCCGATAGCCGCCTGAATCGGAACCTCAAACAGCTGGCGCGGAATATTCTCCTTGAGCTTTTCGGCAAGCTTGCGCGCACGGCCATAGGCCTTTTCCTCGTGTACGATAAAGGAGAGCGCATCCACTTGTTCACCGTTGAGCAAAAAGTCAAGTTTGACAAGTTTACTCGGCTCATATCCAAGCAATTCATAGTCAAGTGATGCATATCCGCGAGAGCGGCTCTTGAGCGCATCAAAGAAGTCGTAAATGATCTCGTTCAGCGGCAGATTGTAGTGCAATTCCACACGCGTGGGATCAAGATATTTCATATCGATGAATACACCGCGACGGTTTTGGCAAAGCTCCATCAGACCACCAACGTAGTCAACGGGCGTGATGATGTTTGCTTTGACAAGCGGTTCGTATGCCACCTCAATGTTATCGGGGGTGGGGAAGTTCGTGGGGTTGTCGATGCGAACCACGTCGCCGCCCTTGAGCTTAATTTCATAAATAACGCTGGGAGCGGTGGTGATGAGGTCGAGATTGAACTCACGTTCCAGTCTCTCCTCAATGATTTCCATATGCAACAGCCCCAAAAATCCGCAACGGAATCCAAAGCCGAGTGCGATAGAGGTCTCGGGTTCAAAAACGAGCGCGGCATCGTTGAGCTGAAGCTTTTCAAGAGCATCGCGCAAATCCCCGTAACGTGCACCGTCTGCGGGATAAATACCGGCATAAACCATCGGTTGCACAGCTTTGAAGCCGGGCAAGGGTTCGCTTGTGGGAGTTGCCGCCAAGGTGACGGTATCACCAACACGCGTGTCGCTGACGCTCTTGATAGATGCGGTAAAATAACCAACCTCACCGGCAGAAAGACGTTCGCACTTGTTAAGTCCAAAGGGCTCCATCGTGCCAACCTCAACAATATCAAAAACAGCGCCCGTGCTCATCAGGCGGATCTTATCACCTGCAGCAATGCTGCCGTCTACCACGCGAATGTTAACCACAACACCGAGGTAACTGTCATAATAGGAGTCAAAAATGAGTGCCTTGAGTGGTGCATTTTCATCGCCCTCGGGGGAGGGAATGTCGCGCACAACGGCTTCGAGAACATCCTCAATGTTGAGTCCTGTTTTTGCCGAAACTGCAGGGCACCCCTCTGCAGGAATGCCAATCACATCCTCAATTTCAGCGCGGCACTTATCCACGTCTGCCGAGGGCAGATCGATCTTGTTGATGACGGGGATAATCTCAAGGTCAGCATCCACCGCGAGGTAAGCATTTGCCAGCGTTTGCGCTTCAATACCTTGCGTAGCGTCTACAACAAGCAGAGCGCCGTCGCACGCGTTGAGCGAGCGGGATACCTCATAGTTAAAGTCCACGTGACCGGGGGTGTCGATGAGGTTAAAGGTATACGCATCACCGTCTTTTGCGTTGTATATCAGCTTTACGGCGCGGGCTTTGATGGTAATGCCGCGCTCGCGTTCGAGATCCATATTGTCAAGGATCTGCTCTTCCATATCGCGTTTTGCAACCGTTTGAGTATGCTCGAGAATACGGTCAGCCAAAGTGGACTTGCCGTGGTCGATGTGCGCAATGATGGAAAAATTGCGAATATGATTTTGACGTTCGGATTTTTGCACGTTTGTATCCAATCCTTTCGGTAAAAAATCGGTAACTTTTGTCTTAACTAAATTATTATACCACAAAGCAGGCGCAATGTCAAGAAAAAGGATGTAGAATCCCCAATTTTTTATCTTTTTCATCTTTTCCAAAATGTCACCCGTTTTTTGCAATATTTTTCTCTCCAAAAGCAATATATGTGCGACATATAGCAATTTTTGTCGTACAAAAAGCAAAAAGTATCTTGACAGAGCATGAAAAGTAATATATACTATTAAATAGACTATTATAAGCGGAAGTCCGCGAACTGACCGAAAGGAACAAGTTATGAAAAAAATGAGAGCTGCCGTCGTTGGTTACGGTGGTATGGGCGGCTGGCACACAGAACATCTTCTCAAGAGTGACGTTTGCGAGCTTGCCGGTGTTTATGACATCAAACCCGAAAGAAATTCACTTGCCGAGAGCCGCGGTATTTATGCATACCCGACCTATCAGGCGCTTCTGGATGATAAGAGCGTTGAACTCCTTACTATTGCAATTCCCAATGACGTTCACGAGGAAGTGGTTGTTGCTGCACTCAACGCAGGCAAAAACGTCATTTGCGAAAAGCCCGTAGCACTCTCTATGGAGTCTCTCGACCGTATGATCGCTGCTGCCAAGGCGAACGGTGTTCATTTTTCTGTTCACCAAAACCGCCGTTGGGATGTTGACTATCTTGCAATGCAACAAATCCACGATTCCGGCGAGATCGGTAGCGTTTTCAATATCGAGTCCCGTATTCACGGCAGCCGTGGTATCCCCTCCGACTGGAGAGGTGAAAAAGAGCACGGCGGCGGTATGATCTATGACTGGGGCATTCACCTCATCGACCAGATCATGATGGTTTACCACTGGGCACCCGTTAAGAGCGTATATTGCATTTGCGACAACATCACCAACAAAGAGGTTGATGACGGTTTCAAACTTCAACTCTTCTTTGAAAACGGCAAGCAGGCACACATCGAGGTTGGAACCTACAACTTCATTCCTATGCCGCGTTTCTATATGAGAGCGGAGAAGGGCACCGCACTCATTACCGACTGGCGTGAAGAGACCAAGGTCGTTAAGTGCAAGTATTGGCACGAGAACGACGTTCTTCCCGTCAAGACTGCCGCAGGTCTTACCAAGACTATGGCACCTCGTGACGAGGTTACAACCGACACCTACAACGTAGCCCGCCCCGCGTCGGACGTCCACGATTATTACCGTCATTTCGTCAATGCTATCCGCACCGGATGCGAGCAGGACGTTACCTGGGAGCAAATGCGTACCGACCTTAAAATCATCTTCGCCGCCTTCCGCTCTGCAGAGCTGGGAGTTCCGGTTGAGTTGGAATAAGAAAGATTGTGGGGAAACCTTC
This sequence comes from Eubacteriales bacterium, assembly GCA_045532215.1. GTDB lineage: Bacteria > Bacillota > Clostridia > Oscillospirales > CAG-272 > UMGS1865. The sequence continues at coordinate 15,943 of JAZSFM010000060.1, forward strand.
TTGCAAGAAGGTTTCCCCACACCCCTTCCAAGAACTCTCGCACAAAAATAATCTAAATAAATTTGTCAGTTTACAGACAGACAGTCGACGCAAGCCATTCGGCTTGCTCTTGCTCTCGCAAACGGTCAGGCACCTCCAAGACCCTGCCCGTTAAGAAAGTTCTCTGACTCGAATAACAAACCAATAAAGGGATAGCGCACTTGCTATCCCTTTATTGTGGCTTGGTAGGGGACGCGCTCACGATGTCCCAAAAACCAAGGGTTTTTGCATCTTACTGCTTCAAAAATGCAGGAGAGCAAAAATGCCTTGATTTTTCTTTTGCCGACGTGTATAATAAGAACAACAAGAACGAAAGGGGAGAATGCATTGAAGCTCACAATTCGAGAAGACCCAAGCATCAGCGAAACAGAGGTTACTGTTGTGTGCCCTAAAATGACAGCAGAGGTAGAAGAAATCGTTGCCAACATTGGCTTGATAGGGCAAACCATTGCAGGGAAAAGAGAGGGAGCAACCTTTTTTATACCTGCAACGGATATCTTCTATTTTGAATCGGTTGACGGAAATACCTTTTTCTACACCGAGGGGGAGACCTACGAGGCAACCGCGCGGTTATACAAAATTGAAGAAAGCCTGCAAAATTTAAAATTTGCGCGAGTATCCAAAACAGTGATTGCAAATTTGCGCAAAATGAGGTGCATTATGCCTGCACAAAACAGTCGCCTTGTTGCAACACTTATCAACGATGAAAAAATCGTTGTTTCCAGACAGTACGTGTCCGAAATCAAGAAAAAACTGGGGGTGTAATTATGTTCAAAAAATGGTGGTTTGGTTTTTGTCAAGCGATAACGATCTCGATGCTTGTGGGGTTGTTGGGATCCTTAATTTCTCCCAATGTGCAAATTAAATTGTTGTATTATCTATTTTGTGTTGCTGCACTTAACCAAGTGTTTGATTTTTTTACGTTTGAGTTGAAACTTTTTTCAAAACATCTTTGGGTTAGACGTGCAATTACAATGTGTTTTTCTATTGTTACTATCTTAACACTTTCTTCTCTGTTTGGCTATGGGTCTTTGACAGACAAGCGGAGTTGGCTGGTTTACGGTATCACATTTACAATAATGGTGCTTGTGTTGGTATTTGCCTATTATGTTGCCGATAAAATAGAAAAACGCAATTTAGCTGCCATCAATCAAAAACTCGCAAACGGAAATATGGATGCCAACAAGAAATAAGACTTTCAAATAAACAATTAAGGGATAGCGCACTTGCTATCCCTTAATTGGTGTTTTTGTAGGGGATGACGTCCTCGGCATCCCGAAAAGAAACGATCATCGCCAATAAAAGCAGGAGACCTAATGGAAGGCGGCAAGCCGCCACGAGATTGCAAACAATCTCTTCGTCCGAACAATGAATTTTATTATACTCCGTAGGGGCGATTCACGAATCGCCCGTTTTTTATTAAATCAGATGAGCGCTAACGCAATTTATCAACCACAGGTAGAATGAACCTCGTGAAACTCAACATTTTTACTATTGCAAGTTGATTTTGTCTATGATATAATATATTCACAAGATAGCTATCTCGAAATAATCTTGGAGGATAGAATATGTTAGATCAAAAGTTGTTTGGCGAAAAGCTTCGCAATCACAGAAAAAAACTTGGAATGACGCAGGAAGAGGTCGCAGAAAAAGTAGGTGTCTCTCCACAAGCCATATCAAAATGGGAATCGGGAGATTGCTTGCCCGATTGCTTTAATCTAAAAGCTATTAGCGATGTTTATAAAATCTCGGCAGATGTTCTGCTTGAAACCGAATCAAGCGGTAATCTTGACGTTGTGGCAGATAAAATTGAACAGCTTGCAACAGAATATATCTGGGCAAACATAGAGCTTGACCCTAACCACAACCCACATCACGAGCTTGGCGAAGATCTTTGGAAAATGTGGAAAGGCATATACTTTACAGAAGAAATGAATGCCAAAAGAAAAGAAAAGAGCAAAAGGAACGGCAACACGCGAGTGATTGGCTCCTTTGGAACGAAAATTTGGGATGATGAGGGCGTAGCGTGTATTATAAAATCATCACTTATCAAACAGCTTTCTCCATTTGATCAAAGCACAACAGAAGTCATGCGGGAACTTTGCAGCGAAGATGGTCAAAAATTGATTTTTGCTTTGAACTGTGACATTCCAATATCAAAACAAGCACTCATCGAAAAAGCCAATATTGAAATATCCCGTTTGAATGAGCTTTTGCTTTTGTTTACCGAAAATCGCATTATTGAATTTGTTGCGGACAATCGTTCGGAGGACAGAGGATACTTGATATGTGGTCATTGCGGCATTGCTGCATACATGGTGCTAGCGGCAATGTATATCCTCAATAAAAAGATTTATACCGTTTCGCAATATTTCAATTATGGATAACTTTCTCGCCCCGCCTTGCGCGGGGCGTTTCTATTTGCCAAACAACTCTCTTAGCGCGTGGGGTCTTGGTGGTGCCCACGCGCTCGCGACAGCCAAAGCGAGGTTTTACCTCGCGCCGCCTGTCTATTCGCACACTAACAAATTTATTTTAGTAATTGTTGTGCGAGAGCTTTTTGAAAGGGGTGTGGGGGAAACTTTTTCGCTAAAAAGTTTCCCCCACATTCTTCACAAAACCTCTTGACATTTTTCTAAATTTGGTGTAAAATGATAGACGTAAAAAAATGCTTTGGAGGAAACTCAAGTGAACGAAGTCGTAAAACAACTTTCCCTGATCGGTATTGTTCCGGTCATTAAAATTGACAACGCAAAAGATGCAGCTCCTTTGGCAAAAGCGCTGATAGACGGTGGTCTGCCTTGTGCAGAAGTTACCTTCCGTACTGCTGCCGCAAAGGAAGCTATCTCTATTATCGCTAAAGAATATCCCGAAATGATCGTTGGTGCGGGTACGGTTCTTACCACCGCGCAAGTAGACGACGCTATCGAAGCAGGAGCCAAGTTCATCGTCAGCCCCGGCTTCAACCCCGAAATCGTTAAGTATTGTCAATCCAAGGGCTGTCCCATCGTTCCCGGTATCAACAATCCCACCGGCATCGAGCAGGCACTTACCCTCGGTCTTGACGTTGTAAAATTCTTCCCCGCAGAGCAGTCGGGCGGCCTCAATATGATCAAGGCAATGTCCGCTCCTTACGGTGCGGTGAAGTTTATGCCCACCGGTGGCATCAATCCCGGCAACGTAAACGATTATCTTGCTAACCCGAAGATCCTCTGCTGTGGCGGTTCTTGGATGGTCAACCCCGATATGATCGCTGCAGGTGATTTTGCAGGCATCGAAAAGTTGGTTCGCGAGGCAGTTGACACCATGCTCGGCCTCAAATTCCGTCACGTTGGCATCAATCCCTGCGGTACTACTTCTACCGAAGCTGCTGCTATTTTGGCAAATGCATTCTCGTTTGCAGCAAACGTTGGATCCAAGTCTGTTTTCTCGAGTTCCGCACTCGAGCTGATGAACGAAAAGGGCCCCGGCACACACGGCCACATCGCAATCTCCACCAACAACGTAGACCGCGCTGTTTACCATCTCTCTCGCCGTGGTGTGAAATTTGATATGTCCACCGCCACTTATGACGACAAGGGCAATATGAAGTTTATCTATTTGGCAGATGAGATTAACGGCTTTGCATACCACCTTGTAAAATAATTGAAAGAAAACATAGGAGAATAAAATCATGAGCAAAGTAATTACTTTTGGTGAACTGATGCTTCGTCTTCAGCCCTATAACTATGAGAGATTCGTTCAATGCGACCACGTTGAGTTCACCTTTGGTGGTGGCGAGGCAAACGTAGTCGTTTCTCTTGCCAACTATGGCATGGACGTTGCTTACGTTACCAAGCTTCCTACCCACGCAATCGGTCAGGCAGCAGTCAACAGTCTGCGCAGATACGGCGTTGATATCAGCAAGATCACTCGCGGTGGCGATCGTGTAGGCATCTACTTCAACGAAAAGGGCGCATCTCAACGCGGTTCCGTATGCATCTATGACCGTGCAAACTCTGCCATTGCAAAGGCAACCTGCGCAGATTTTGATTGGGATAGCATTTTTGAAGGTGCAGAGTGGTTCCACTTCACCGGCATTACTCCCGCTCTGGGTGCAAACGTTGTTGAAATTTGCAAAGAGGCCTGCAAGGCAGCAAAAGCAAAGGGACTCAAGATCTCCTGCGACCTCAACTACCGCGGCAAGCTTTGGACAAGAGCAGAAGCACGCGAGGCAATGACCGAGCTCTGCCAATACGTTGACGTTTGCATCTCCAACGAGGAAGACGCAAAAGACGTATTTGGTATCGAGGCAGAAGCTACCGATATTTACGGCGGCAAGCTCAATCACGAGGGCTACAAGTCTGTTGCAAAGCAGCTGGCTGATAAGTTCAACTTTGAGTACGTTGCTATCACGCTCCGTGAGAGCCACAGTGCATTCGATAATGGATGGTCCGCAATGCTTTACAACGTTGCAGATGACGAATACTGCTTCTCCAAGAAGTACAATCTCCACATCATCGACCGCGTAGGCGGTGGCGATAGTTTTGGCGGTGGCTTGATCTATGCTTTGATGAACGGTAAGAACACTCAAGCAGCAGTCGAGTTTGCAGTTGCGGCATCGGCACTCAAGCACTCCATCGAAGGTGACTACAATATGGTAACCCTCGCAGAGGTTGAAAAACTTGCAGGCGGCGACGGCTCCGGTCGTATTCAAAGATAATCACAAAAAGAATATAAAAGAGGACGCATCAGCTGATGCGTCCTCTTTATTCATCTTGCTTCGATAGTTGTTTGCAATACCAACGAACAGGGTTTTGTTGAATATATGCTTTTCGCGTTTCGTAATCCTTGTAATCGCGTATAATATGTTCTGCATACGAGCGCTGAAATATTTTTTCAACACCGTATTTTTGTTTACAAGCACGAGCGGTTAACGATTTGAACGAACAAATTATATCATTCAAGGTAGGGGAGGGGCTTGCTCCTCCCGCGTTAGATAGATTGCCTTCTTCAATTGTGTCGTTGTTCAAAAAAATAATAGCATGTATGTGATCAGGCATTACTACATAGTCCGAAATAGATACGGTAGGGTATCGATTTTCGAGCAATAGCAACTGCTCCTTTACAATTTGCCCACAAGATTTTAACCGAATTTCAGCTACAGCATCATCGGGAATAAAGGTGGGGAATGGAACGGGAGGAGCAAGCCCCTCCCCTACCGAGTGGTCGTTTGTGTAATTGAAAAGCGGTGAAAATGAGAAAACAATTTCAGAAAAAAGTCGCTTTCGATCTTTCGTGCAAATCGTTACAAAGTATGCACCTTTTGAAGAGTAGTCAAAATACTTTAGGTGAGTAGACTTTCTTTTTGGAAGATTATTATCCATATTCTCACAAATCATAGATTTTCCCCATTCCAACCCCAAGTGTCCACAAATTCGTATTTGACGTAGACGTGTTCGGGGGAAATGTTCAATTCTTCTTTGAAGATTTTTGTAACGGTTTTGGTCATTTGCGCACAGGTATCCTCGCTTGCCGTTCCAAAGAGCTGAACCGTTACCATTGCCATAGGAATGGAATTGTAACCGCGGAACCACATACGGCTTTCGTCGCTAAAGTTGAGCATCAGCCAATACTCGCTCTTGCCGGGGAAGGTTGCAATCGCTTCACCAAGACGAGTCTTAAGGATAACTTCTTTTTCTTCGGTGAGCTTGACGTTTAGTTTGGTATCAATAAAGGGCATTTTCATATCTCCTTTTCTAAAATCATTCTGCTAACATTCTAACACGAAAACGCAAAAATGTCAATATAAAAGGTCAAGAGAAGCGTGTTTTTTTGAAAAAATGAGAAAGTAACAAAAAAAAATGAAAAAAAGCAAAAAAAATGCATTTTGGGTGTTGACATTTTCACATTTTCGTGGTATTATTATTGTAGTTAAAAATATCTTTTCTTAAATGGAGGAAAATGTATATGAAATCCACAGGGTTCCGTATTCTTGCCGTTCTGTTTATTCTGATCGGCGTTGCTGCCGGTGCTGTTGCATTCGTTGCTACTGATGCCGCACTTGAGGGTATTCTTGCTCTTGTTTTGTCTGTAGCTCTCGGTATTGTTATCTCCCTTATCTTCTTTGCAATTGCCAACAACAAAGAAAAACGTGAGAGAATCCGCGCTTCTATGGAAGTTGTTGAAAACGCAAGCGTTCTCGATCCTATCGAGGAGCCCGCAGTTGAAGACATCATTCTCGATGACGAAGTTGTTACCGATTTCGAAGAACTCCCCGATTTCAGCGCTACCGAAGAAATTGAACTGATCGAAGAGCCCGCTCCCATTGTTGAAGAAGCTTCCAAAAAGTATCATCCTGCATATCAATTTGTTCGTGATAAGATTGTTGAAAAGACTCCTATCACCAACGAGCAAATCGACAAGGCAGAAAAAATCGGTAAGGTTGCTATTCCTGTAGCAGCAGTTGCAACCGTTGCTTTGATGGCTGCAAAGCTTGCAAGCTACCGCAAGAATGAAATGCGTCGCCGCACTTTCTTTGATTGGCTTACCTAATACATCCAACTAAAATAATCACGAGGTGATCGATTGATCACCTCGTTTTTTATATTTTTGAATGCCTTTACAGCAATTCTTTTACCGTATCGGCAAATGCATCGATTTGTGCCACGGTATTGAAAAGAGAAGGGCTGACGCGTATAGCACCCGATGGTGGTGTACCAAGGGTTGCGTGTGCCAAAGCGGCACAATGGAAGCCCGTACGCACGCAAAATCCGCGCTCGTTCAAAAATGCGCCTGTGCGGTCGGCAGAAAGATCGGATAGAGAAAAGAGTAGCACGCCCCCCTTGTGATGCGGTGCATAGAGTGTTACCTTTGGCATAGATGAAAGATGCTCACCAAGGCGCGAGATGAGGGCGGATTCGTGCGTGTGGATGTGGGAGAGACCGAAGCGTTTGACCTCTCGTACTCCCTCTAATAGCCCTGCGATTGCAGGGGTTGGGAGTGTACCGGCTTCGTATCGTTCGGGTGCTTCTTCGGGCATGTTTCCCTCAAGAGAATTGTAACCACTGCCACCCTCTATCAACGTATCGGCAACGATGCCATCGCCAAGAACAAGGATACCGCACCCCTGTGGGCCCCAAAGCCCCTTGTGGCCGGGGGCACAGAGCGCATCAATTTGCATCTGTACCATATCGATAGGCAAGTGTCCTGCCGATTGTGCCGCATCCACCACAAACAAAATGCCCTTCTTGCGGCAAAGAGCACCAATCTGACGCAAGGGAAGTGTTGCCGAGCAAATATTGGATGCGTGTGCACAAATGAGCATACGCGTGTTGGGACGGAGTTTTTCCAAAACAGAGGCGCAAATCATTTCCACCGTGCGTGAAGGATTGGTAGGAAAAGTTTCGAATACGTCGTAAGTGATGATTCCATCACGCGCCAGCTTGTAGATAGGGCGAAAGACTGCGTTATGCTCCATATCCGAGATAAGAACGTGGTCACCGCGCCGCAAGAGCCCCTTAATGGCGGTGTTGAGAGCCATCGTGGTGTTCATTGTAAAAATAACCTTTTCGGGATTATGGCAACCAAAAAAAGAGGCGATTTCTTCGCGACATTCGTATATTTTCTCGGCGGCAGCAAGAGCGAGCGCGTGAGATCCGCGACCGGGATTGCCACCGTAAATTTGCATACAACGCAACTGCTCCTCGGCTACGCGATGCGGTTTTGGAAAACTTGTGGCGGCATTATCGAAATAGATCATTCTGCATCCTCCCGATAATAGTCGCGCACGCGAATTCCTGCCGACGAAAGGATGGTGCGCACGTTGTTTTCCTGCGAGCAGGGATAGGAGAGGGCATAGGCACATCCGCGACGCGTGTGAGCCGAGTCTGCTTTGACAACCTCCGCACGTACTGCCGCACCTGCGAGCACCTTTTGTGCGCGCATCGCTTGCGTCATCGAGCCCATTACAGCAAGACATTCATAAGAATAAAAATCATTTTGCATAGCTGCACCTCCTTTCATTGTTATAGTATGTCGAAAGAGGGCATAAAGTGACGAAAAAACAGCTAACCAAACTGCAAAAGCCAGTTTTTAACGGAGTTGAGCAAAATACAGGGTGTCTTATCTTAAAATATAAAATTTTCTACTTGTTAACTAAAGTTGCAATCTAAATACTTTCATAAGTCTTGAAAAAATGTATTCCTTATGATATAATGAGATAAACTACAGTTAAAGATGGAGGTTACTATGGAGAAGAAAAGAAACGGATTATTGGACCTATATCGCATATTTTTTTGCTTTTGGGTGTTGTATTTTCATCATTTTTTCTTTTTTGAAAACACCGAGAAGATTTACCGCGAGGCAAGTTTGGCTGTCGAATTCTTCTTCATTTTAAGTGGCATATTCCTCTTAAATTCCATAAAAAGAACTGACGACTTGCCTTTTTGGAAAGGTTGCGCAAAAATGATGTGGGGCAGACTAAAGCCCTTAGCATGCACCTTGGCAGTTGTATTTTGCTTTAATTTAACCGGAATCATCGTGTTGGCTTCTAAAAACGGATTTGATTTTCAAGTGCATGTAGGCACGGTGTTTTATCTTTGGTTTTTGCCTTTTATGTTTTTTGGCGTATTTATGATGTACATCTTGTATCGCTTGATAAAAAATAAATACGTATATTTTATCGTTCTGGGCATTTTGGCGGTTACAGGATATGCAGTGGAATTTTGCGTGCATTTCAGTCAAGAATGGACAAATCAGCTTCCTCTTTCAATAGCACGTTCTTTGGGCGGTGTGTCGCTTGGCGTTTTGGTATCTCTCATCCCGGTAATAAAGTTGCGTTGGAAAAAGATAAATTTCAATTATCTTTTCTTGATTGTGTTCCTTGTTGGAATTGTATGGATGGCACGTGAGCCAAGAAATGCGTGGGCTCGCGGTGGCATTATCGTTTTGTATGCGCTGCTTATCTATTTTACACTCGGAACAAATTTAGGTGGACGTGTATTTGATTTTATCGGAGCGATTAGTATGCGAATGTATATTTATATGGCAATACTGTGTATGTTACTGCTGTTTGGAATCACTTATCATCGCACCCTGTTTTTTATTGATTTGATTTTTGCGCTAACAGATATGTTTTTGTTCGGCTTTTTATTCAAAAATCTGATGAATCGAAAAAAAGATGCCTGTTGCACATAATATCCCAAAGGAAAAAGACACTCTGTAGCTTTTACAGAGTGTCTTTTTATTTGTTTATTGATTAGTCGGTTACAAAGGGAAGAAGTGCTACGTTACGAGCGCGCTTAATAGCGGTGTTAACTTCTCTTTGGTGAACTGCGCAAGCACCGGAAATTCTTCTGGGAAGAATCTTGCCGCGTTCGCTGATGAACTTTCTCAGCTTTGCAGTATCCTTATAATCGATAAAAGCAACCTTGTCTGCGCAGAAAATGCAAACTTTCTTTCTTCTGCGGTTGTTGTTAGCGGGACGAGCGGGGCGAACAACAACTTCTTCGGTTTTTACGTTAGTATCCATCTTATGAAATCCTCCTATTCAAATTCATAGTGCCACTTCTATTAGAAGGGCAGATCGTCGTCGGTCTTGAGCTCCTCAAACTTAGGCGCAGATGCGGGGGAAGAGGAGTAGGACGGCGCGTTGTAGGTTTCGTATTGCCCACCGGCAACACCATCGTTTTTGCTGTCAACGAACATAGCTTCGTCGGCAACTACGTCAGTAGCATAGCGTTTTTGACCGTTTGCATCCTGCCAAGTTCTGGTTTGAATAGAACCGGTAATGCAAAGGGCAGAACCCTTGCGGAAATAGCGAGAGATGAACTCTGCGGTTTGTCTCCATGCAACAACGCTGATAAAGTCTGCCTGCTGTTGAGCAGGAGCACCGTCAGCACCCTTAGCTTGGAAACGGCGGTTTACTGCCAAAGTGAAGGAGACGACGGCAATGCCGCTGGTGGTCTGCTTCAATTCAGGGTCGGCGGTCAGTCTTCCGCAAAGAACAACCTTGTTAAGATTCAAGCTGGACATTAGATAGGCCTCCTTAAAATCAAATTTTCAGACGCTGAATTACTCTGCGTCAGCTGCAGGAACTTCTTCTGCTACTGCTTCTTCTTGAGCAACTGCTTCTTCTGCAGGAGCGGTGGCAGCTTTAGCAACGGGCTCATATTCGAGCTTAATTACCATGATGCGCATAACAGATTCGTCAATGTTCATCAAACGTTGAAGTTCTTGAGGGAAATCGCTTTCGCTCTTGAAAGTAGCTACGGCGTAGTAGCCCTCTGCCATATCGTCGATCAGATATGCAAGACGGCGCTTACCCCATTCAACAACCTGAACGAGTTCTGCGTTAGCAGAGATCAGATCGGTGAACTTGCTCACGGTTGCTTTAGCGGCTTCTTCGCCGTTTGCAAGACTAACGATGAGCATGCTTTCATAAGAATTGATAATCTTTTCCATGTTTTTTACCTCCCTATGGACTGTTCGGCCATGCCGTAAGAATAGAATTTGCATGGCAGAGAGACGGGTCAAAAACCCGTACCGAGTTGATATTATACCACAACTTTTGCCATTTGTCAAGAGTTTTTTGCAAAATAATTATATGATTGTATATAGTAAGAGGAAAAGCGGCTTTGCGGGGAGAATCATTTTGCAAAAAAGCTTAGCAATTCGAACGGTTTGCAAATGGTAGCGATTGCACCCGCCTGAGAGAGTTCTTCTTTTGTGCCAAATCCCCACTCAACACCCACGCAACCCATTTTGCAACGCGCTGCACCCACTACGTCGTCACGGCGGTCACCCACCATTAAAACGGTGTCAGGGGAGAGGATGCCAAGGTTTTCCAGGGCATAGGTAATGACCTCGTGCTTTTCGTTGCGCGTGCCGTCCATCTCGGGACCGGAAACGTAGGCAAAATACTTTTTGAGGTCAAAATGTTCAATAATGGCATTGGCAAACTCGTGTGGCTTGCAGGTGGCAAGCACGCAAACAATACCGCAGCGGTTGAGTTCTTCAAGCGTTTCTCGTACACCGTCATAAACATTGCACTCAAGCATCGCGCCTACGCGGTAGCATACGCGGTAGAGGTCAACGGCACGTTGTGAATCGGCGGGGGAGAGCCCCAAATAGTTCTCAAAGCTATACAGCAAAGGGGGACCGATAAAGCAACGCAGATCGTGATCGGGAGCGAGCGGTTTGCCCATTTCCTCCATTGCGTAGCGAACAGAATGTGTAATGCCGGGCGCCGAATCGGTTATGGTTCCGTCAAGATCCCAAAAGCAATATTGATAGTTTGACATGAAAGCTCCTTTTTTGCGGAAGAGAAAAAATCTTTTGAATTTTGGAAAAAATCCCTTGCAACTCTTCCCACGGTATGGTATAATAAATCTATACGAACATTATACCACAAATTTTTGATTTTTGCAATGCGTAATCGACAAAACCTGTATTTTTTGTGTGTCGAGAGCGAATGGAGGAATGCTTTATGGATATGAATTTTACCATACCGGTCAACGAGGCGTTTGAAGCGTCGGCGGCGGATGCGTCGTGCGGATGCCCCTTTTGCGCGCTCTACCGCAAACTAGAAGAAAACGAATTGGATCTGATTCTCGGTGCATCCATGATGGAGCCCGATATTCGTATCAAAACCAACAAATCGGGCTTTTGCCGCACGCACTATGATATGATGTTTGTTCGCAAAAACCGTCTTGGCATGGCACTTACTCTTGAAAGTCACTTGGCAGAGTTGCGCGGAGAGATTCGCGACGGTGGCTTTGGCGGAGGACAGGGAAACAAGCCCATCAAGCGTATTGGAGAGCTTGAACAGACTTGCTACGTTTGTGACCGCATCAAAAACAATTTTGAACACATGATCGATACCGCGGTTTATCTTTGGGAGACCGATCCCGATTTTCCCAAAAAGCTCAAAGCACAACCCTATTTCTGCCTGCCGCACTACCGCAAATTTTTGCTTTACGGTCAAAGACGTCTTGGCAAAAAGAAGCAACCCGAGTTTGCAAAGGCGTGCGCCGGCGTGGTAGAACCTTATTTTGAAGAACTCCAAAAGGACGTCAGCTGGTTCTGCAAAAAATTCGACTATCGCTACGACCAAGAGCCGTGGTACAACTCCAAGGACGCCGTAGAGCGCGCTTTCAAATTTCTGCGTTCCGATCTGCATAACAAGTAAAGGAAAACGACTATGATCGATTTGTTAAAGTTACATAAGCATTTTATTCTCACGCACCTAAAAGAGGGCGACGTTGCCGTTGATTTTACAATGGGCAACGGCTACGACACCGAATTTCTCTCCAAAACCGTGGGACCTACTGGGCACGTTTACGCTTTTGACATTCAGGCGCAAGCAGTCGAGTCCACCGCAAAGCATCTCAAAGAAGTTGGATGCCCCGATAACTACACACTCATTCACGATTCGCATCACAACGTCAAAAATTACGTAAAAGAACCCATTAAAGCAGGTATGTTCAACCTTGGTTGGCTGCCCGGTGGCGATAAATCCATCACCACTCTGCGCGAGACCACACTCCCTGCCATCGAAGCGGCTATCGACCTGATGGACAAGGATGCCATCATCAATGTTGCCGTTTATCCGGGGCACGAGGAAGGCGACCTTGAGGGCAAAATGATCTGCGACTATCTTGCAGGCATCAGCCGCCACAAGGTCTGTGCCACCAAGGTGAACATCCTCAATTCTCCCTCGTCGCCGTATTTTATCGTTATCGAAACCAAACCGCTTGAAAAAGTCCCCTATGGAAGGTCACATGAAAAGAAATAACATCAAAATTTTAACAGTTCTGTTGGCGGTCTTGCTCCTCTTGGTAGGATGTGCAGATCCCAATCCCCAAGTGGAAGAGACAACCTCTCCCCCAATCAATGAGAACGGTATAGGATATTACAAAACAGTGGAATACAAATACGAAACCAGCGTCGATCCCGCAGTGCTGACGACCAATCTCGACCCTACATATCTGCTTTTGGCGAACAAGGCAAACGTTCTTGGCAGCGATTATGTTCCTGCAAATCTCACAACTCTTACCTGCGACACGTTGCAACTGAATCGCGTGTATGAGTTGGATTCCCGTGTCGCACAAGCGCTTTATGCAATGCTTGCCGAGATGAAGGCGTTGGGAGTGGACGATGTTATGGTTGCCAGTGCATATCGTGATTACACTTATCAAAAAAACACTTATCAAAAGTACATTGAGTATGAGCAAAGTTGCATTTCGGCAGATGCTTACCGCGTATTCGGTACTGCCTACATCCAAGAAAACTATTTGGCTAAGAAAATCTTTAGACTGACATTGGAGGATGCCGAAACCGTGGTGCAATCTTATTCGGCTTTGCCCGGGCAAAGCGAGCACCAAACAGGACTTTGTGTTGACTTTGCCAGTGGTGAGAACTCGACAAAAGAACATTTAACCGAAGCTTTTGAAAACACCATTGCATTTACGTGGCTTTCGCAAAACGCATACAAGTTCGGTTTTATCCTGCGTTATCCCAAAGGCAAAGAAGACATTACGGGCTACACCTACGAGCCGTGGCACTACCGCTTTGTGGGCAGGGAAGCTGCAACCGATATTTATTTTGAAAAATCAACATTGGAAGAATACTTAAACGGACTTTCAAATGCACAATAAAAAAGGAGAGAACAGGTATGTTCTCCCTTTTTTAACGATGTATTCGCTGCGCTCATAATGATGTTGCTCGCGAATTGCTACGCAATTCTTCGCTCGCAATGAAGCGATGTTTGCCCCAAAATGTGGCGTAGCCACACCTCATCCGCGATAGCGTCATCATTGGGCGCAGCCCAACATCATTTGCCAAAGGCGAACATCATTTCAAAAAGGCACTTGCCGGGAGGGCAAGTGCCTTTTTGATCAGCCCCGCCTATAAGCCGGGTTCTGT
>JAZSFM010000067.1:0-3600 GCA_045532215.1 Eubacteriales bacterium
TTTTATTCGATTTTCTATGATCATAAGCATCATATCAAAAGTGGAGGCAAAAGTCTCTGCTTTTTTTGTTTTAATCTATAAATCAATTTTTTTGCTTTTGATTTATCCCTTAGCAAGAAGATTATGAATAAAATGTTAAAAGGAGCGAAAGATTAACACTTTCGCTTCTTTTTGTGCTATAATGAAGTCATCATATAAGGATAAGGAGGCATAAAGATGGAAGAGAATTGGCTTTTGAGGATTCGCTTGAGTGTACTTATTATCATTGGTGTCGTTGCGTCTGCCATATCCTTTGTTTATTATTTCGTCTTGAAAAATCCACACGAATTTCTATTATGGATGATTTATATTGTTGATTTTTTGCTTTTTATAGTGAATGCTTACCGAATGATAGACAATTTCAATTTGACAAGAATAGTAAAGATAATTCTTACAATTGTAACGATGATCTGTTTTCTTGCATTTTGTCAAGTTGTTGTATTTCTATTTGTTGATGGAACAAGAATTCCTTATACCAAAGACCTGTTTTTCAATGTCCTCCGCGTTAGTTTGTTTTTGTCTCCGTCGTTTATTTTGCTAATTCCGGTAATGAAATTCATTGCGGAAGTTGCGTCATAAGCTTATCACACAGATTTATTGTTTGAAAGGAGTATTCATATGTCAGCCACCTACTCTGCGCCACCCTTTGTACGTTCCGTATTTGACCAAATGATGCAGACTGCAGTTCATATGCTAAAAGATGCTCCCAATGCGCGATTGACGCAGGTTGTTGTTCTTTTGACTTCAAAGGGAAAGGAATACAGTGCCATAATCGAGGATGTTTTATCTGAAAAAAAGATTGCCGAGAGAGCATTGGTAAAAGAAATGCGCAAGGACAACGACACCGAGCTGCGCTACATTATGGTTGTTTGGAAGACAAGCAGCGGTGTTGATATGCCTTCGTACGATTTCCGCAAAATGCTTTGCCGCATGAATCCCGAGAATAAAAATGCGGCTATCTTTATGAATGAAACATCAAATTATACTGTTGTTCCTTTGGGTGCAACAATGGCAAATTTTGATTTTTTGAACGAGGAAGACGATACTTTTCACTAAAAAAGGCGGAGCATTTGCTCCGCCTTAATTGTTTTTCATTATTCAGCTTTGTTCTTTTGGTCTGCAACAACCTTTGCGGTGATGTTGCCGGGAACTACGTCGTAGCCGGTTACGTTAAACTCGAAGGAGCCGCGGCCCTGAGACATAGCGCGGAGGATGATCGGGTAATCCATCAGCTCTGCCTTAGGAGCAACTGCTTGAACAGTTGTGTAGCCCTTCTTGTTGGTGCAAGCTTCCATACCCATTACGCTACCGCGACGCTTGTTGAGGTCACCCATAACGTCACCAACGAGTCCTTCGGGAACGGTGATGTTGAGGTCGCCAACGGGCTCGAGAAGAACGGGACCTGCAAGCTCGAGTGCCTTCTTGTAAGCCAAGGAAGCAGCGGTCTTGAAGGAAAGTTCATCGGAGTCAACTGCGTGGTAAGAACCATCGTAGAGGTCTGCAGCGAGGTTGGTCATCGGGAAGCCATAAACACCCTTGGACATAGAATCTTGAATACCCTTTTCAACTGCAGGGTAGAAGTTCTTCGGAACAGTACCGCCTACTACGGATACGGTAAAGGTGAGGCCGTCCTCTTCGCCGGGACCGAACTTCATCTTAACGTGACCGTACTGACCGGAACCACCGTTTTGCTTCTTGTGCTTACCTTCAACGTCAACAAACTTCGTGATCTTTTCACGGTAAGCAACGGTAGGTGTATCAAAGCGAACGTTGAGGCCGAAGCGGGACTTCAGTCTGGAAGCGAGAACTGCAAGGTGCATATCACCCAGACCGTAAATGAGGAGCTGCTTGGTTTCAGCGTCATTTTCGAACTTGATGGTGCAATCTTCTTCTACCATCTTTGCGATACTTTGAGAGATCTTACCTTCGTCACCTCTGGAAACAGGGATCATAACCTTGGAGAGGTAAGGAGTGGGGTAGGTGATGGGAGCGAAAGCAAGTTTCTTGGTGAGAGTGAGAGTGTCATTGGTGTTGGTGTTGTTGAGCTTTGCAACCATACCGATATCACCGCAAGCGAGTTCTTCAACTTCGGTTTGCTTCTTGCCCTTAACGGTGTAAATGTGAGCGAACTTTTCATTGTCGCCGGTGGTGTTGTTGCACAGAACCATATCTCTCTTAACAGTACCGTTCATAACTTTGAAGAAGGACATCTTACCAACGAACGGGTCTGCAACGGTCTTGAATACGAAGAGTGCGGTGTCGCCTTCGGGATTGATTTCGATAGCGGAGCCGTCAGCCAGCTTTTCGTTTTTCTTTGCGGTGTGACGAGGGAAGGAACCTGCAACGTTATCAAGCAGGGTCCAAACGCCCCACATCTTGGTAGCAGCACCGCAGAATACGGGAACGATGTCACCGTGAACGATACCGGTGTGAACAGCATTGAGAGCTTCTTCGGTGGTGATTTCTTCACCGTCGAAGTACTTCATCATCAATTCTTCGTCAGTACCTGCAACTGCTTCCATCAGCATATCGCGATACTTTTCAACGTCTGCTGCAGAATCAGCGGGAATATCCTCGGTGGAGTGACCGCCGTTCTTATCAAATACGTGCGCTTTTTGCTCGATGAGGTCGATAGCACCGATAACTTCGCCACCCTTAACAAGCGGGATGGTGAGAGGGCATACGTTCTTGCCGAAGGTTTCGGTCAGGGAATCGAGAACACGACCGAATCTTGCCTCGTTATCGTCAAATTTGTTAACGAAGAATGCCTTGGGAAGCTTTGCTTGGGTTGCGTAGTCCCAAGCGAGCTCGGTACCAACTTCGATGCCTGCTTTACCGTCAACAACGATAACGGCACTGTCGGCAACGCGAGTGGCCTGCAGAACTTCACCGGAGAAATCCAAATAACCGGGGGCATCAATGACGTTGATTTTAACATTCTTCCACATCAGAGGAGCGATAGAAGCGGAAATAGAGATGTGGCGAGCTGCCTCTTCGGGGTCGTAGTCGCAAACGGTGTTTCCGGCGCCAACGTTGCCCAAGCGGTCGGTCTCTTTTGCAATATAGAGCATAGCCTCAGCCAAGGTGGTCTTTCCGGAGCCGCCGTGACCCAGCAATGCGATGTTACGAATGTTCTTTGTTTCAATCTTAGCCATGGTAAAATACCTGTTTTTGTAATACCTTTCGTGTGTTCTCCGGCTCCAAAACGGCCGGGTTCCCTTCTATTATACTATATCCCTCAATTTTTTTCAAGTGGATTTTCCAACTTTTTTAACGATAGGGTGTAAAAAACAAGCCCTGATTTTTGTGCAGTTTGCACACATCAGGGCAGGTTAAAGAAGGTGGTTGCATTTTGATAGGTTTGCTCGGCTGCTTCTTGGGGGGAACAACCCCAAATTTGCGAGAGCGTATTGACGACAAAAGTGAGGTAACCCGAGTGGTTGAGCTTGCCGCGCATGGGGTGAGGCGCGAGGTAGGGAGCATCGGTTTCGATGAGCAATTTGTCGCGCGGAACAGCACTTGCCGCCTCTCTAACGCGGGCGGCATTGGTGAAAGTGACAG
>JAZSFM010000097.1:0-5014 GCA_045532215.1 Eubacteriales bacterium
GACGACATGGCTACGTTCCGTCTTCTCGTTTGAGCCTCTCCGCCGTTTTGTTTCATATTCTGTTAAGGGGCAACGGGGGTTTCTGTAGGAGCATTTTCTACAGGGGGAGTTGTTGTTCCGCCGACTGCGCCCGTACCAAGAGCTGCAAGGAAGCTGTAAAAATCGCTATTGCTGAAATAAGTTTCGGGAAGAGTGCCGTCCCATTGCAGGATGTAGTAATAGAGCATCAAAGTGTGGAAATCATCGTTATCCAAATTTTCAGGGTCTTTTGCGAGAATATCGCGAACCTGTCCGATAACGGCTGCATCCTTTTGACCTGCATACTCGGCAGCGTCGGCCTGAATCTTAACAACCTCAAGTTCGGCTTCAGCGGCAATTTTTGCAACAGCGGCTTCTGCTTCCGCCTCGATTTTTGCACGCTCTGCGGCAGCAGCGGCTTCCATATTCTTTTGATCTTGTTCGATTTTTGCCTGTTTGCTCTTTTGTTCGGCTACTTGCTTTGCTTCAACGGCATCGGTAAAAGCGTCGGAGAAGTCGAGATCCTCAATCGAGGCGTCAATTACAACCACGTTGTAGGTTGCCAACTGAGTGGTCAAAAGGGAACGAATGTCGCCAGAAAGTTGGGAACGCATATTGAGGAGCTCCTCTGCGGTGTATTTTGCAAATTCGCTTTTAACTGCCTCCTGAATACGGGGGGCGATGATAACGTCATAGTAGCCAATGCCGATTTCCTTATAGATGGTTTGTGCGTTGCTCTTGGAAATTTGATAGTTGATGGTGTAGGTTACGCTAACTTCCTGAATATCCGAGGAGAAGCAGGAGAGGTCAGCAGATGCCTTTTGGTTTCTGTTGTCCATATTCACAACCTCTTGCCAAGGAGCGCAGAAGTGTACGCCTGCCTCGTAGGTAATGTCCTCAACCTTACCAAAGGTGGTAACAATGCCGGTGTGTCCCGTAGGAACGGTGCGCACGCAACTCACAACGGCGAGCAATGCGGCAAACACCAAAAGCACGGTTGGGAGCAGTCCGCGAAGGAGCGGTTTGTTCATCTTCTTAGCAGAGAAGATAGCAACTACTGCAGCAATGAACATCAAAATAGCAATTACGAATAATACAATCATTTTTATAATCTCCTTTCTTCCGATCTTTGTCGGTATGATTGTAAATAAATAATACCACAAACTTGTTATCCTGTCAAGTGATTTTATAAAAAATCTTGAGGATTTACAATTCGTTTACAAATGCTCCATTTTTTGGGATAAAAACGAGTGAAAAAAACAGATAAAACAGCGGTAAATGATACCAGAATGCCCAAAATGCTTGACTTTTGTCGAAAAATGTGGTATGATATGGGGGTATGGCAAACACTTAATCTTTGATATGGAGGTGTCAAATGAGAACAAAATTCAGCTATGTCGCTTCTGCGCTCGTGTCTTTTTTTCTGTGTGCAGCAATGCTTTGCGGAGCGATTCTTCCTGCAGCTGCCGATGAGGCGGGACTGCCTTCTTTAGACTATCGAAATGAATCCATAGAAACCACCACTACACTTTCCGCTTACGAGCTCTACTCGATGTTGCTGGAGCAAACCGCTCCCGATGGAACAACGCAAACGCCCACTATGGGTGAAAAACTCTATTGGGAAGGTTCCGACATCTGTTTCTCTTATACTGATTTTGTGCCGGACAGCTGCATTGATACGTTCTACGATAGCGAAAAAGCGGCTCTGTATATCACGCTCTTACCTTATACATATACCGCTGCTAACGGTGCCGAAGTTACTTGGATTCCCAGCCAACTGTTCTTGGACGGTGAGGCAATCGCGATTGTTAATGACGGTGACGTTTATACTGCGCGCATTGCAAACTGCTATCATTCCAAGGATTCCGATTTGAGAGTGGACTATACTTGGCAGGTAGAAATTCCCCGAGAGATTATTTCCGCCTTGCGTCAGGACGCCTACAATAAAGGATATCCTGCGTATGAGCTTATGAAAGACTACCGTCAAAAGCTGGCAGCTTACGAAGAACTTGTTGAAATGAAAAACAAGTGGGATGCCTACGAAAAGTGGGAAGAGGACTACGCCAAATATATTGTAGACAAAGCCATCTATGATGATCTCAAAGCAAAATACGATGCGTATATGGTCGAGTACAATGCCTATCAGGCGCTGGTAGATGCTCGTAACCAATGGGATAATTATTTTGCACAAGAAGAAGCGTTTAAGCAGAACGTAAAGCCATACGAAGAATATAAGACCTACTACAACGCCTACAAGGCAGCAGTGGATAAGTTGGCAATGTTTGATGCCATTTATCTAACCGAGCCCCGCGGCTGGTGTATGTATGCCGATATTATGGGTAGTGCCGTAACCGAGGTTCTTTCCAAGCAAGATCTTTTGATCGCCGGCGGATGCAATGCAGATGATATCCATCTGGCGGGTAAATCCACCGAGAATTTGCGCGTTTTGCTCAAGGGCTATAACGATTTGCGTGACGCTGAATGGAGCTCCGAACACGAAAAGAACAAGGCGCTTTACAGTTACTATGCTGCAAATTATGAGGCACTCAAATTGAACTTCTGCAACTTATACAGAACCCTGAAGGGATTGTATGAGAATTCGGCTGTATCCAATTATATTGGTCTGAAGGGCAAAACAGAACACTACCGCCAACTGGTAGGCCACTTGTTTGTCGTTTCCACCGCTTTGGATGAAGCTTCCGATCGAAAAAACGAAGATTCTTGGAGAATCGACCGCAAGAAGCTGCATGACGTTATTGACGATATTCACTACTTCAAAGACGGTGACTGGGATCCCAGAACAACCGCTTTCCCGGCAGTAGAGGTTCCTTATGTGGAACGTGTCGAAAAACCCGTTAAACCTACGGTTGAGAACCCTGCATATATCCCCCCGGCTCCGCCCGTGGTACAAAATCCGGGCAATCCCCCCGCAGTGGTAGAAGATCCCTCCGGCACGCCCAGACCGCAAGAGCCCAAGCCGATTGGTGAGGAGCCGCAAAAGCCCGTTTTTGATGAAGTAACCGATCAACTTTGGAAAGATATTGATAACGGTCAACTCAAAAAGTTTGAGCAATCCATTCAAGCAGAAATTTTGACAGTCACCAAAATGGTTGAACGTCAAATTTCTTACAGGAATACCAAAACCGTTACGCTCTATAAGCCCAACGGTGAAATTTACAAGACACTCCTTGTAGATTACGAAGCCGGCATCACACTTGAACCCTACGTTCTGGAAGATTCCGAGGGATACAACTATGAGTGGTTGCGTTGGGTAAGATTGCTCCCCAACGGTAAATATGTTGATGCAGATACCTCGTGCATTACCGAAAACATTTCTCTGTATCCGCTTTATCGCGCAACGCCTAAGGTTTTCAACGTCACTTGGGTCATTGACGGTGTAGCCCACGTTATGCCGTGTTATTTTGATATGACCCCCGATCCCAGCCAATATATCAGAAATATCAATCGTGAGGACGATTTTTACACCTACGAGTTCTCGGGTTGGGATAAGGAAATCGTCCCTGTGAAAGGGAATACTACCTATACCGGATATACGATCCGCACGCCCAAAAAGTTTGACGTTACGTGGGTGCTTCAAAACGGAGCGGAAAGCATTACCGAAAAGTGGGAATACAAGCAAATGCCTGTCTTTACGGGTGAGCTTTCCTATCAAACAGACACCTGCAAATATACGTTTTTGAGATGGGATACGGATATATCTCCCGTTGAGCGTAACGTCACCTACAGAGCAAAATATAAGGAAATCCCCTTTGCATCGTCTGCCAATTCCAACGGTGTCATTTATGATATTCTCCACAGCGACACCGAAATCACGGTGCTTGCCACCGGGGAAATGGTGGTTATGGCTGAAGCGGCTCGTTTGGCTGATGAGCTTGGCAAAACTTTGACCGTCCGTTGGGATGGAATTCTCTCTGTCTCTCTTTCCGGAGAGGAACTGAAAACCTACATTGCCACCGGATGCCTTCCTCTGCATTTGACTTCCACAAAGGATGGAAACGCTACGTCCTATCGCTTTGAATATTTTGATTTGTTGGGAACGGTTTCAAAACTGCCCACGGCAACCGTTCAATTCGAAAACCATGCAGCGGACGGCAAAGAACTTGTGGTTGATATCAAAACATCTCCCAACAAGTGGGAACGCATTGGCGCATCTTTCGTTGCAACCGGTGGATTTGTGGCACGACTCCAATACGGTTATGCCATTATTCCCACAACAAATGAATTCTGTAACTTTGCACAAATGCTAACCAAAGGCGTAGAAGGGGAGTGGATTTCTCTTAACTTGGATTGTGTTTACGGCTATAAGATTGTTGGCGCAAAGGTTACCGATGTAAATGGCGTAGAGATTCCTGTCACCAATCTGTCCTTCCAAATGCCCGCAACGGCAGTATCGGTTGTTTTCCAAGTAGAGCAAATCATTTACCGTGTAACATTCGTTGTAGATGGTGAAGTTTGGAGCTATGCCGAATACGGTAAGGGCGAAGAAATTGTACTCCCTGCAGACCCCACCAAGGCGGCAGAGGGGGAATATGCCTATACCTTTACCGGTTGGGGTAACGTGCCCGCACTTGCAACGGGTGAGGAAGAAAATTTGACCTTTGAAGCGTCTTGGATAAAATCTCAAATTGTTGATGATTACAGTTCGGGACATAACAACAACGTTTTGTTCGGTGTGGTACTTCCTTGCGTGATTGCCGCAGTCGCACTGGTAATTATATTCTTCATTTTGCGCAAGAAAGCGCGCAAGATGGGCGGCTGGCGCGTTTTGTGGGAAAAAGTACTTGCTTCGTTGAAGAAATGCGTTAAAGGAATCAAGAAAGCAGTAAGCAAGCGTCCACAAAAAAGAAACACAAACAAAGCCCCCAAAAAATTAAAATAAAAATAAAAATAAACGGGATAGCGAATGCTATCCCGTTTATGCTTTCTTTTTCAAATGCAACCAAAACCAAAAAGAGAAAGTCGGAGGCCAAGCGGT
>JAZSFM010000052.1:0-8496 GCA_045532215.1 Eubacteriales bacterium
GTCACTCTCGGCGGTTTTCAATATAACATTATTCCTCGTACACCAATACCACAGGAGGACAACAATACTCTACACCATTCAGATGCAATCCTTTGTCGTAACCTTCTCTAACGATAGACATAACAAAATACTTTGTTGCTTCGTGATATCTGAAAAGTTCGGGAACAGATGCAAGGTGCTTGGGTATAGGCGTTTTCATAGATGCAATAAATCTTGTGAATTCTTCTCCAATAGCAGCTCTTATCTCCTCGGTTGCGTTTTTAATTAGAATATTCATCTCATCATATTCCGTTTTCTTTAATACAGGGATCTTAACACACAATCTATCATCTGCGTGTCCGATTACACCCAAGCGTTCAAGAGTGGGGATATAGGAGATAAACTCATTGGGGATATCTGATGTTTCAAGCGAAATACCGTCGTAGATGCTCCACAGTAGCGGAATAATATGCTTGAAGTAAAGTTCATACGCGCCACCGTAGCGATGAGGGCTATCCCACAACGTAGTGTCAAATTCATAAAAACGAATACGCTTGGCTCTTCCTACTGCTATTGCTTCTGAGGTGCGGTGACCACCGTGAATACAATATTCAGATGCCTCGTGATACTCCTTCATATTGTATCCGGCGTCAAATACGGTTGCTTGAGCCAACCACCAGCCGCCATCCTTGCGCTTGGGGAATTTGGGAGCTTCAATCTTACCTGTTCCAAAATGCTGAAAGTCTTGTAATGCTTTTAAAACAGCATATCTGTCAAGCTTTGTTCTTTCCTCTGCTCCCATGCTTTTCACAAAGGACATTTGGGATATCTTATCGGACATCCTTTTAATGATGCCCCATATTGTTTCAAAGTGCTTATGCGCAAAATCAAGCTGAGGTTTAAAATTATTGAGGGAGTTCTGCGGTCTTGTAATGATAAAATCCGTATACACCTTGCCGCTGTCCATCTGCACCATTAGTTCGCCGTCTACAAGCTTTTTGATAATCGGCTCAATATAAGCGGCAGGAATACCGATTGCTTTGGAAAGATCACTGATCGTAATGGGCTTGTCGTATGCAAGAATCAAAAGATTCGTTGCAATCAAATCCCCTTCAACAAGCGACATAGGTTCTCCCTTCAATCCTTCTGAGCCACCAAAGGACAGACACATATCGCCGGGCAAATAGTTTTCTCTTGTTTCCATAGTTTCAAGTCCTTTCTTCATCTGATTACGACCTGCTGACAATCGGGTTTTTACCGTTCCCTCGGGTATGCCAAGCCCCTCGGCAATATCCGACACACTTTGATTTCCAAAATAAAAGCGTATCAGAACCTCGCGTGTAATAGAACTCAAATGATTTAGCTCCTTGCGAATCTTCGATGCTTCTTCCGAAGTGAAGTATTCGTCGTCTTGTTCTTCTGCGACTTCAATATTTTCATCCAAACATACTGTGATGGGAGCTCGATACTTTTTTCTCAAGTTATCATTATGTTTGTGGTAAAGCGTATTCGTAAGCCAAGTTTTAGGGTGTTCAATGGTTCCACCGCGGTGTATATAGGCAAAAGCCGCAAGCATTGTATCCCCTACAAGGTCTTCGGCATCATTTTGCGAGTTGCATTTTGATGTCGCAAGTCTTATCAGATAATCATAGTATTGAATGATTTCTTCATTTGTCATAAATTTACCTGCTTTCCGGAATGCGTTTGAACGTTCACCTATATAGTCGTCGAAATCTATTCTCGGTTCGAACTTGAAATGAGATTTTTATTATTATATCATAAAATTGTGAATTAGTCTACATTAAATCATTTGTACCTACAAATATAGTGCTTAAAAAAGCAAAAGGCAGAGAATGCAAAACATTCTCTGCCTCTAATCATCAGCGGATACCATATTCCGAAAACTATCGTTTGGAATATGCACTGTAAATCGGGAGTTTTTTGTTAAGGTGCTTGAAATTCAATAATCGCACGATAGAGCGTTTTGAACTGTTCGTAGGTTTCTTTGTTGGAAGATGCTCCCATAAAATAGGGTCGGGTTAAAACAATGAGCGTATCGGCAGGCAGAACCTGCAGGGCTTCGTAGTACTGATAAATTGCGGTGTCGCCCAATCGGATTGCATAATCATCATAAGCACCCGAGGGCTTGGTTCCAAACGTTTCCGTCAGCGGAACCGCAAGCTTTTCAGCCATATGTTGCGCTTCATAAACCGATGTATTGACCAGCCAAATAGAGCACTCTCCCGTTCCCATATAGGTGGAAAGTTCTTTTAGACGATTGATATTCTGCCCTTTTGCCATATTGAATGCTGCTCCGTCAAAATCTCCCGTTTCGGGATCTGTATAAAGCGCACGCAGTTCCCCCTCGGTATAAAAGGGATAGGATGTGATACCAACGGCAGGCGCATCCCCATTGAATGCCTTTTTGGAAAGTTCGGCAAAAACACGCTCAATGGCGGATTGCTCCTCTCCTACCATCGTGTGAGAGCCGGCAAAGGTGACGTAGATATCTTTATGCGGAGTGGTTGCGCACTGTGCAAAACAAACAATGGCAACAAACAAAAAGAAAGCAACTACAATAATTGTCCATTTGTAATGATACCATACGTTTTCAAACCACAAAAAGATGGGACGGCGGATGGCAATCTTCTCGCCCAAAAGTTTCTCTTCCCTCTCTATTGGTTCTCTTTGTGACATTTTTCGTCCTCCTTGATAAAAACGCGAGGTGCTGCGCTATTTTGCCAACACCTCGCAATTATTGACGAAGATTACTTTCTGGTAACCTCGAGGATTTTCATAGCAAGAGTGCCGTTGGGAACTTCAACAGTAATCTCGTCGCCTGCCTTTTTGCCGATTAAAGCGGCACCGATGGGAGATTGATCGGAGATCTTGCCCTCTGCGGGATTGGCTTCGTTGGAACCAACCAAAGCATAGGTGAACTCTGTTTTTACGTTCTTGTTAAGGAGCTTAACAGTGGAGCCCAAGCTGACAACGCTGCTATCGATGTTGGATTCGTCGAGAATAACTGCGTTTTCAATCAGTTCTTCCAACTCTTTGATGCGCGCTTCGTTCTTTGCTTGGTCGTTTCTTGCTGCATCGTACTCTGCGTTTTCGGAAAGGTCGCCGAATCCACGTGCGGTTGCAATGTCATTCTTAATCTTTTCGCGTTCCTCATGTGTGCGGCGGTAGAGTTCATCTACGAGCTCTTGATAACCTTGTTGTGTATAAAGTGTTTGTTTTCCCTTAGCCATAATAATTCAATCTCCTTAAATATATGAAAATGATAATAGATTACTTACCTTGAACGGCCTGGATGGCCTTTTGCAGTTGGTTGTCGAGGTTCTCGGGCAAGAGATAGAAGTGGTATCCCTTTGCCTCTTCGGACAACGCAACGGCATATCCTTCGGTGGGGGCGATACCGATATCGTGATAAGTGACACCGCACTCTGTAACGTATGCGTGCGTGGTCATTTTGAGATACCCTGTATAAAGTCCACCGCTCATCGCGGAAATATTCATCGTTTGCTGCATAATGCCCTTGCCAAAGGTGGTTTGACCGATGATCGTTACGTTTTTGTGGTCACGCAATCCTGCCGTAAAGACCTCTGCAGCACTTGCGGTATTCTCGTTGCAAAGAACAACCATTTTCAGGTCAGCAAACATACCAACTTCTTCGGCACTCACACTACAAGGAGCGTATTCACCTGTGTGTTTCACTTCCCCTGCATAAACCGTTATAGCGGTTTGTCCTTTGTTGTTGACTGCTTTCAAAATTAAGTCTTCGTCATTCAAGAGATAAGAAAGCACGGCTCTGATGGATTCCAAATCTCCACCCGGATTGTTGCGTACGTCAAAGACAAAACGCTCAACGCCCTTTGCTTGCAGGGCTTTGACAGCCGCTTTGAATTGCACGGGCGTTTGCAAATCAAACTCTGCAAGGTGCACAATACCTACTTTGGGATCGATTTCGGAGACGCGGTAACTGACCGATTCTTTGGTATACGTGTTGCGAACAATAGACGCTTCTACTTGGGTAAATCCGCCGTTTCCGTCAGAGCGGAATGCCAAAAGCTTTGCGGTAGTTCCTACATCGCCACGAATGGCATTCAATGCAGGTGTATAGCCACCAAGTTGCTCAATGCTCTTATACTCACCATCAATTTCAATGGCATAAATGCGGTCGCCCATACGCAAATTACTGTTTTCGGCAGGGGCACCTTTGAAGATGGCAGTAATGTGGAAGGTCAAAAAGGTTTGACCGCTGACCGTCAGGGGCTCTTGCACAACACTGACACCAATTCCAACACCTGCGCCTGCATTATCGTTGCGAATTGCAGTATATTCTTCCACGGTATAGTATGCCGCGTAGTTGTCACCGGTTGCGGCAACATACGCACGCAAAACCTCATCAAGCATTTCCTCTTTGTTAAACTCATTTGTATAATAAGAGTAATACTCAAGCAAACTTGCCAAGGTATCAAGCTTGGAAAATTCATCTCCCTTGCCCAATGCGTCGCGCAAGGTATCAATGGTTTGCTGTTGTTCGGCAATGATTTTGCCATCTTGCTTGCGCACCCACTCCGAAGTCATGGTAAAGGTGAAAAGCATCGTTGCAACAATGGCAACAAGCAGAAACACGAGTAACAAACTTACCGGACAACGCCATTCCGGTTTAAGCTCCCTTTTGGGCGGTTGTGTAGGATTTGTTGGCGGCAATGATGCCTTGTTGCTTGGCGATTGCAATACCTTTTTAGGTGGTTGCGACGGCTGTACGCGAGTATAATTGTTGTGTTTTTTGTAATCCATCCTTGTTTCCCTTCGATAAAAATCAGATATGACTTGTAGTCAGTGTCAATACCGTATTTTATGGATGTTTGTCCGCGCTTATGCGCACGCATATACAGTATGGAAGCGAAATGTCGAACAACTCCAACATTTCGCTTTTCCCTACTCTCCGCGAAGATATCGCGGGGTGATATATCAAAACTTGATGGGCTTGGAATTGAGATACTTTTTAACCATGAGCGCTACTTTGAATGTGATGGCATGCTCAAACTCGCGCAAATCAAGTCCTGTCATTTTGCGAATCTTGTCAAGACGGTAAACCAGCGTGTTGCGGTGTACGAAAAGTTTACGAGAGGTTTCGGAAACGTTCAGGTTGTTCTCAAAGAATGCCTGAATGGTTTGAAGAGTTTCGCGGTCCAAAGACTCAAGACTGCCGCGCTTGAATACCTCTTGCAGGAACATTTCGCACAGCGTGGTGGGCAGCTGATAAATCAAGCGGCCAATGCCGAGATTTTCGTAGCTGATGATGTTCTTTTCATTCTCAAATACCTTGCCAACCTCAAGCGCCACTTGTGCTTCTTTATAAGCACGAGCGAGGTCTTTGATGTTCTCCACAACGGTGGAGATACCGATGGCTACCTGCGTGTAGAACTCAGCAGAAAGTGTATCGGCAATGTTGGTTGCAATCTTTTCAAATTCCTTGTTTTCGGTGCCGGGCTTAACATCCTTAACGAGTACGATATCATGCTCGCCAACACTGATGACATAGTCCTTTGCCTTTTCGGGGAACATATTTTGCAGCATTTCAAAGGGGAGCATATCGGTCTTACCCAAGAACTTAATCAAGAAAATAACACGCAGTTCGTTGGTGTTGAAGTGCAACTCCTTGGACTTGATGTAGATATCGCTGGGCAGAATGTTATCGAGAATAATATTCTTAATGAAAGAGCCCTTATCGTACTTTTCGTCATAAAGATTTTTGATGTTGCCGAGCGAGATAGCCAACAACTTGGACATCTTCTCTGCCATCTTATCTTCGCCCTCAACAAACACGATATAATCGGTCTTGGGACCATTGGTCATTGGACGGTAGGTATAGCCGCCGCTGGTGATAACGTCGCTGGAATAGTTGAGTTCATCACGAACGCCTTGACGGATCTCGCCGATTTTGACAAGCTCCGAGCAGGAAATAATAACGCCGTTTTCATCAACAACACCGATAACGCGATCGATCGCATCTTTCATTTGGTGAATAACACCTTGAAACAACCTATTTGACATAAATTTAATCTCCTCTTGTGTTTTTGAGAAAATACTTCGTACAAAACCACCTATATTCTACACTATTTTTTGGCATTTTTCAATAGGTTTTTGAATATTTCTTATAAAAATTTTTATTTTTTTTGGGCAGAGTGCCCTACAGTGCAAAAAACAGGCATAAAAAGAGGGTGGATTTTGGTTAAATCCACCACTGCTTTGTGCATTTTTTCAGGTTTTAGGCCATTTCAAGGGCGTAAACAAGGCAAGCAAGGGCAAAGCTTGCGGCGGTTTCGGTACGTAAAATGCGTTTTCCGAGTCCTACCGGCAAAATGCCGCTTTTGCAAATTTCCTCGGCCTCGGCAAGTGAGAAGCCCCCCTCACTACCGATGATAAGTGCGATAGTCAGGTTTTCTTTGTCGGTTTTCGCTACGGCTTTTTGAAGTGCTATGGGAAGTGGCTCGGTGTTATCGCCCTCATAGCAGAAGAGTGCGATATCTGCCTCCGCGGCGCAGCGGCACATTTCCGAGAACGAGATTGTGGGATTGACTGTGGGAACGATTCCTCTTCCGCTCTGCTTGGCGGCTTCGAGCGCGATGCGCTGACGGCGCTCAACCTTTTTGGCTTCGTTTTCCCCTTTTGCACGAACGATACAGCGCTCGCTTTCAAAAGTGGTAATTTCGGATGCGCCACATTCGACTGCCTTTTGAATGACGCTATCAAGCTTATCACCTTTGGGGAGCGCTTGGAAAACGTGAGCATAATAAGGCGGCTCGGTGTCGCTCTTGCGTGTTGTGAGAATTTTGGCAAGCACGCGGTCGGGTAGAAAATCGGTGAGTTGACATTCATATTCATTTTTTTGCATATCGCAAACAGTAATGCACTCCCCTGCCGCCATACGGAGCGAACGGGAAATGTGGTGGGCATCGTCGCCCAAAAGCGTTACAACGCCATCTTCAATTTGGTTGGCGCGAATAAAAAATCTTGGCATAACTTTCTCCAATTATTGCAAATCGATAAAGCGAGCGTAGATCGCAGGGCGTTTAGAAATATTTCCACTTGAGATTTCACCTGCAACCTCACCGAAAACGGTAATTTTATCCCCCACAGCAAGTCGGGTAAGATTTTCTTGACGGTAGTCAGCTACAAAGAATTCTAATTTTATATCACCATTTTGCACATAGCAAAGGTAAACATTGGCTTCTCCATAAGTATCTTCATCGCCATAATAATATGTGTCTGCCAGCTCTCCAACCGTCAATTCTATGCGAACATAATTTCCCTTGTTTGCATCACAGTTGCGGTAAAGAGCTTCAACTTCGGGTTCGATACAAGCAGCACGGTAGTCAGACGCGGAAAGTTCGAGATTGATGGGGGGCTCAGAATTGTTGAAGTCATAAAAAAGATTCATCAAAAAGCCACCAATGAAGCCGCCAAAAAGATAGAAAAAAATCAATGCGCCGGTAGCAATCGCCTTCCAATGCGTTTTCCAATGGCTGTTCCACATCAGAATGAGACCGACGATAGGCACAAAAATGAGCATCAGCACAATGAACCACGCACTATAATACCACGGCACAAACTGCACGCGACCGTTACCTGAAGAACGACGATGCTTTTTTTGTTTTACCGGCTTGCGGTTGCCTGCGCGGAACTCTTCGGGGCACTCTTTTCCGCAAAGCGGACAGCACTCGTCGGCAAAGAAGGTTTCGCAATCGGGACATTTATTCAGTTCTGGGAAATCGCGCTCGCGATCTTCTGCAAAAAATCCGAGATTTGCGCTCATTGGAGTCTCCTTTTCTTCATTATTTATATAGAGTTGCCATAGTCGGCATTGTTTTTGATGTTTTTGATGTGTGTAAAGGTTTCCCTTTCGCCGTTCTCGGCAAGCATTGTCAGCCAACTCTCCAAAAGGTCGGCAGTTGCGGGATGCATTTTCTTGCGCGCGTTGCCACGTTGAAAGTAAGTCAAAGGGTGGGCGTCGGTATAGTTCTTGCCTTGATAGATTTTGCTCGCCGCTACGCGATCACAGAACATTTCCTTGACATAACGCATAGGCATTTTGACGGGCTCGTACAGTTTTGTGGCAGGGTTGATGTCGTTCCAATACTCAAAATGGTGGCGGTTGCGCCCTTTGTGGTGCATCCACGCATAGGAGCAGCCAAAGAGTTCTCGCTCGCGTTCATTGGGACTTCTGTTGCCTTGATAGTAACGCGCGCCGGGGAGAAATTCGGTGGGAGAATATTTGGAGAGATCGTGAAAAAGCCCCTGCCAGCCAATGCCCGCGCGAAAACAGTGTGCAATGACGCGATGTCGGTGGCGTGTGATGGTGGCAAAATGCAAAATCGGATGTGCCATTTTTCTCTCCCCCTCTCCTTTTACACTTTTATATCATACCACACTTTTTGGGAAAAGTCAATATAAAAATCTCCTATTAGCAAGGCTGGCAAGACTCGGAGACCCCCCCCCCCAGAG
>JAZSFM010000106.1:0-3447 GCA_045532215.1 Eubacteriales bacterium
TTATACAAAAAACAGCACCTCCCGAAAGATGCTGTTTTTGTATGCATCTCTCCCTACAACCTATGAGAGGAGGATGCGTTTTATGCGCCGCGCCACCATTCCCACGGCATTGGAATTCTCTTTTCGTTTTCTTCGAATTCCTCTTTTCTACTCTCCTCCGTGTGCGTTGTGCAAGAACAGTTGAACTGCTCTTTATTACCCGAGATACCGCAATAATCGGGTAAATCGGCGGCAAAATAAGCTTCGTTAGCGTTTGGATTGGGAGAAAGTGCGGGAGCATTGCCGCGCCAAACGTATTCGGCATCTGCTACGCGTACCTGTTTGGGAAAGTGGCGCTCTATTTGAATAAGTCCCACTTCTTCCCTCTCCTCCACGGGGCAATACCCATGGCAGATGCCACCCGATTTGCAAACCTCGACAAGGGTGTGACATTTGCAAAAGGTGTGAGGGAGAGTGGATGCTGTAAACCATCCCGACTGTACGCGATTTCCGCGAGGGTCCTTTTGGCAGGCGGTTGATAAAAGCTTCCCCGAATCGCAGCAATAGTTTGCCCTCACCAATGTTGCCGGGGTATCAAAGTCGCGTTTTTCACCTTTTTCTCTCACAATTTGGCGCATAACGGTGTTCCAAACATTTGTGCAGAGATTGCGACCTACCAATGCTTCGGGATATTCATACCCACACCACACACCGCAAACGAGCGAGGGCGTATAACCAATGAACCAACGGTCGTGGTCATTTTGTGTCGTTCCCGTCTTCCCTGCGCAAGCGCAAAGATTTTGCAGTGTAACCGCAGAGGACGTACCGCTCTCAATAACACCTTCAAGCAGTTTGGTCATAATGGCAGCGGTTTCAGTCGAGAGGATACGCTCGGATTCATCTGCACGAGATAAGAGAATATTCCCCTCGCTATCGGTCACACGGTAATAAGAACGATACGGGTGGTAGACACCACCATCGGCAAACGCGGTATAAGCGGTTGTCAACTCGCGCAAGGAAACACCGTAATTGAGTTGCCCGAGACCAAGTGCCGCCCAGTCGCAATCGTTTGCTGCGGGGGTTGACACAAGGTCAAGATGAAAACGGTCTCGGCCGTAGGCATAAGATTTTTGAAGTCCCAAATCCTCGAGCACACGCAAAGCCACTGTGTTGGTGGAGTGTGCAACGGCATAAGGAATGTTGGTAAGCCCACGATAGGTGTTATCGGCGTTTTTAGGCCACGCAGAGCGTCCGTTTGCATCGAACTTGATAGGAACGTCATCATAGACACTTGCCCAGTTTATGATGCCTTCTTCAAGTGCCGGAGCATATACTGTCAAGGGCTTGATCGTAGAACCCGGCGCGCGATGCGTTTGCGTTGCAAAATTTTGCAGGCGATTTCCTTTCTTCTCACCAACGGCTCCCGCCACACCGAGAATATCTCCTGTCTTGCTGTCAATGATAATAACAGCCGACTGTGCCGATTCACCCTTTTGATTTTTTGGCATTCGCACGGTGGTGCGGTAGTATTCCTCCACGATGCCTTGAATCTCTTTATCCATTGCCATATCGATGTGTATTCCACCTGTATGGAAAAGGTGCGATGCGGCAGAACGGCTCATACCGTATTTTTCAGCAAGGTCGCCAATCACATCCTCTGCCACCATATCGACATACCACGAGTTTGTACTGCCACTATTTGTGTTTTTTCGCACATTGAGCGTGGTAGGTGCAGATACTGTTGTTTCAAAATTCTCATTATCAAGATATCCTTGCGCGTGCATTTGCGAAAGAATAAGGTCACGCCGTGCGCGATTGTTTTCGGGGTGGCGGATGGGATTGTAATAACTTGGATTGTTGGTAATTGCCACGATTGCGGCACATTCTTCAGTGGTAAGTTCGCTCACGGACTTTGAAAAATAATGCTCTGCCGCTGCCGCAATGCCATCGCATTGGTCGGAGAAATGCACCACGTTGAGATAAAGTTCAAGTATCTCGGTTTTGTCAAGTTTGCGTTCAAGGTCACGCGCCCAAAGAATCTCCTGCACCTTTCGTTGCCACGTGGGGGCGTTCTCACCTGTAAGATTTTTGACAAGCTGCTGTGTAATGGTTGAGCCGCCAAAATGTCCGTCACCGTGCAGAATATAGTTCCCCACAGCCGCGAGTGTGCGATACCAGTCCACACCGCGGTGCTCAAAAAAGCGTATGTCTTCTATGGCCACAACAGCATCGACCATTGCCTGTGGGATATCTTCATAAGAAATGTACGCCGTTTGCCGCCCTGACCAAACATCGCTTGTAACAGCTTCGCGCTCGCCTGTTCGATTGGTGCGGTCGCTAAAGTTATACACGTAAAACTGCGGCGTACGCGGTTGCGCACCGAGTGTAGGTATGAGTTCATCGGCAGAAGCCGAAAAGTTCCATATCAAATAAAACGCAACGCAAACGGCAACAAAAAGCGAAATCCATAAAATACTTGATATAATCGCCCAAAATGCACGGCGCAACGTGTTCTTAAATTCTCTTCCTCTTAACATTTTTCTCTCCTAATTTTTTTGTTAGTATTTCACGTTGCGATGTATATCAATCACAAAAGTGGGTATGCTATCTTTACCGATATTACAAAAAAATGTGATGGGAGACACAAAATGGACATAACGAAAATTTTTGCGGTGCTTTGCGGCTTTTTGCTCATCATTTGCCTCACACTTTCCATTACCTGTCTTGTGGTGATGCGCAATGCGGTTGAAGAGACCTCCGTTTGGCAAGGGCGTGCCGAAGCACTTGTAAATGAATTGAATGGGTGCGTGCAAGCAATGCGAGATTTGGAAAGCGAAGACATCCCCGTAATCGCACCGAATGAAAATGACAAGAATGAGGAAAATACACGTTACTGCTTGCGTCTTGACGGTGATTGCATTGGCATTTATGATGCCGATGGGTATTTAATCAAAAACTTGCAAACACGTGTTTCTCTGCTCCCTACAAAAGAACGAGAACGACTCTCGACAGGTATTTGGGTAGATTCTTGGGCAGACGCGGGACGACTGCTCCAAGATTATGAATAAGAAAACCCCAACCGAAAATCGGTTGGGGAATTTTTTATCCTTCTGTATTCTCAATACCACCGCGAATTAGAAGATCAAAGCAAATATCATCGCTCAGTTCTATCATTACACCCTCAATGTGCAAAAAACGCGCAGATGCAAAATTATAAGAGGAGATGGGACGATCGAGTGCATCGTTAGATTGCGCACTGACAAGTATCTCGTCGCCATCTATACCTGTAATAATGACGGTGTGATACCAATCCCCCTCTGCGTTGGCATATTGCACCACATCGCCAAGTTCTGCCATCTCACGTGGAACCTCGGTGGCAAATGGACCGACTCCGCCGTTTTGATAGGCAAATTTTTGTGTGAGGAAATCATAAAAGGACTCCACACTGCTCCACGCAGGGGCTCTATC
>JAZSFM010000056.1:0-25828 GCA_045532215.1 Eubacteriales bacterium
GGTGGTTTCCTCGGGAGTTGTATCTTCGGGAGTTGTCATGTTTGGCGTTGTGGTGTCGGGGGTGGTTTCCTCGGGGGTGGAGTTTTTGCCGCCGAGTGTGAGGCAGAGGATCAAAGTTACAACAGCAACCAATCCCACAAGAATGGCGGCGTGTATTTTCCAATACTTTTTGCTGAGGTATTTTTTGATGTTTATTTTGGGCAGATTCATAAAAAAGGGGACTCCTTTGGGAATGTTTACTTTGTGAAAGACCACTTATCGGGTGGCAGGGATAGGTTGGACGAGGGAGAAACGTGCCACAGTCCTTCTCGCCAAGCCACGTTCAGGGCAGCGGCTTCATCGATGAGTTGTTTTGCGGTTGTTGCATCGGGGTGGATGTAAAGTAACAGATAACGCAGTTGCCAGCGTGAGCGCTTGACGGCATCCAAACGGTCGCCTGCAAGTTCTTCGGCGGCATCCCACAGGTTGTTCAGTGTTTGTTCCAGCTCGATGAGGTTGTCGGTCGAGAAAACGGTAAACGGACTGCTGTAAATGCCCATTCCGGCAGAGGATGTGGTGGCAAAATTCGTGAACGTGTCAAGATATTGACGAACGTTTTCCCAACCTGCCCCGTAGTACGCTTGCATAAATTCGGTCATATGTCTGTCATATTCTTCGGCAGTCATATAGGGGTTCATCAAAAGTTTTGCAATGAGGTAGGCGCGCATCTCGCCAAACTCACCCGAACGGGAGTTGCCGTTGCCTTGCTCATAAACGCCTTTGACGTTGTGCGTGGCAAAGAATTGCATATTTTCACGCAGAACGTGAAAATTGGGGAACGTGGTCAAATAATAACGGTAGTTTGTGGTGTAGTCCCAAATGTAGAGGTTATCGCAAATTTCGCTCCACGCCTGAATATCTTCGCGAAATTTGGAACAAACCGCGCAACTTTCGGTTGTGAGCGGATGGTTAAAATGACATTCAATGCTGCAAAGACGGATGCATACGTTGTCTCGCGGTTTTGTGATGGCAGGGGCTTTGCGCGTGTATTGATATGCCAAGGTGTCGATTGTCAAGTCGGGGTAATCGGCTTCAAGGTCGGTGGCAATTCTGTTAACAAAGCGAAGGAGTGTGCCTGCGGGACTGCCTTCTAAGGCGTCGGTTTCGGCACATTTTTCGCATTGGCAATAGGATTGGTTATCGTTTTGGGAAATCGAAACGATTTTTGTGTTAGGATCTTTTTCGAGCGCCTTGCGAACGTTGGCTAAAACGGTATTGTAGACGTTCTCGTCGGAAAGGCAGGGGTTTGGAGAGGTTGCAGGGGAAGAAACATTAGGGTCTGCCAACAAACGGCTGATGGAGTGCACAAACAGGTCAGGGGCATAGCAAATGCTACCGCCCAGGGATTCGTTCCAAGAGCGTTTCCAACCGTTCATAATATTCACACCGTTTTTGGTTGCCCACTCATATTTGGTGTCTTCGGTCATCCAGTTGTACCAGTCGGTGTGACGCATATCAAACGCAGGGGAGACATCCAAAAGAACTCCGTCTGGAATTGCCACGGTGCCTTTTTCACAAATCTCCAATTCGGGGGTAAAAAAGCGGACGGATGCGTATTTTTCAAGGAATTGATACACACCGTAGAGCACGCCGCGGCCGTTTCCGCCCACGATAGACATTTGCTCGGACTTATCCTCACCAACGGTGGCTTTGACCAAAAACGCATCCTCGCCTAACGAAGAATCGATAGAAACGGTAATGGGGAAAGCGTTTGTGTTTGTGATATGAACTCCTTTTTTCTGCAAATACTTCTGGAGTTCCGCAACCGCGTTCTTCTCGGCGGGGGAGTTGCCGCCGCTGATGCTGACGCGTGTTAAAACAAGCTTGCCGTCAATCCGCTCGGGTGTGTCGGGCTGATTGTTTTTTGTGCACAGCCAAACAACGAGTGTTGTCACAAGAGCAAGTGCTACAAGAATGATAGCATATACTTTCCAATATTTCTTGTTGAAAAGCTTTTTCCAATCAAGTTTCACGTTTTTGTTTCCTTCCATAAATTGTTTATCACTTATCAAAGCCCCCCACAAAAAAGTGAGGGGTTGAAAGATTTATTTTGCTTTATTTTTTGCTGGGATCGGTAAACCACGTGTCGGGGGATTGTGACAACAAATCATACTCGTAAACGTACCAAAGCAGTTTGGGGTCGCGTTCGCTCCATCTGGTGCCGTTATCCTCAACCGCCGCTACCAGTTGCTCTGCTTCCTCTTTGTTGGGGCGAACATAGAGCAACAAATAACGCAACTGCCAGCGAGAGCGTTGGACATATTCCAAGCGGTCTCCTGCGGCTTCTTCGGCAGCATCCCACCAGCTGTTAAAGGTGTCTGCTAATTCTAAAAGGGAAGCTTTAGAGATAGCGCCAAAGGGATAGTTGTAAAGGCCCATTCCCTCGGGGTCGATTTTGGCGTATCTTGTATGGGTGTCGATGTATTTGCGAATGTTTTGCCAGCCGGAACCATAGTAAGCGGCAAGGAATTCGTCCATATGTGCGTAGTATTCTTCATTGGTCATATAGGGGTTCATCAAAATTTTGGAGATGAGGTAAGCGCGCAGCTCGCCAAACTCGCCCGAGGGGCCGGAGGCGTTGCCTTGCGCATAAACACCCTTGACGTTGTGTTCTGCAAAGAATTGCATATTGGCGCGCAGAACGTGGAAATTGGGGAAGGTTGCAAGATAATAGGAATAGTTTGTGGTGTAATCCCAAATATAGATGTTGTCGCAAATCTCACTCCAGCCCTCAAGCGCTTTGCGGAAGGCGGAACAAGCGGCACAGTTGCCCTTGGTGATAGGATGTGTAAGATGACAGGTATACGTAGAGAGGCGGATGCAAACGTTGGGTGCGGGTTTTGTTACCTTGGGAGGGTTTTGTGTGAACTTATATGCCAACGTATCAATGGTTACGTTGGGATAATCGGTTGCGATATCGTCGGCAATTCTGTTAACAAAGCGGAGGAGCGTGCCGGAGGGGCTACCTTCCTCGGCGGTAATTGCCGCGCAATTTTCACACTTGCAATAGTTTTCATTATCGTTTTGAGAAACGGAAAGAATTCTCGCATCGGGATTTTCTGCCAATACCTTGCGCACGTTTTTGAGCACCGTTTGATAAACGGTTTCATCGGTGAGGCAGGGGTTGGCAATGAGTGTGGGGTAGGCATGAGGCAGTTCTGCCAGCTTGCCGATGGTGTG
This sequence comes from Eubacteriales bacterium, assembly GCA_045532215.1. GTDB lineage: Bacteria > Bacillota > Clostridia > Oscillospirales > CAG-272 > UMGS1865. Next base: position 3,220 of record JAZSFM010000056.1, read on the forward strand.
AACGAACATACTGGGAGCATAAGTCAAGCTGCCGCCAAACTCTTCCCCCCAGGATTGTCTCCAACCGCTCATCAAATTGATGCCGGATTTGGCAGCCCAAGTGTATTTTCCGTTATCGTTCATCCAGTTGTACCAGTCGGTTTGGCGCAATTCAAAGGTAGGCGTGTAGTCTATCAGAACACCGTCAGAAATGATGACGTCACCCTCTTCACAAACCTCCAAATCGGGAGTGAAGAAGCGCACGTCGGCGTATTGTTCAAGAAATTGATATACACCATAGAGGATACCGCGGCCGTTGCCACCAACAATGGTCAAACTTTCGTCCTTGCCCTCCCCAACAATAGCAGTTACGCGGAAAGCATCGTCACCGAGTTCGGGGTTGATGGAGAGTGTGATGGGAAATCCGCCCTCACCAACGCTAACGCCCTTTTGTTCCAAATATTTTTTCAGGTCGTTTGCAGCTGTAATCTCTGCGGGGGTGACTTCATCGGGGGTGTCACCGCTCCATATTGTCACATGCGTCAGTGTTTTTTGGGCCACCGGGGGATTGTGGTCTCCCTCGGGGGTGGTTTCCTCTGGAGTCGTCTGTGTGGGAGTGGTTTCTTCGGGAGTCGTTTCTCCGGGCGTTGTTTGGTGTGGATCTTTGTTTTTGTTACATCCTGTCAAAAGACAGGGGAGCAAAAGCGCTGCAACAAGCAGCAACAGAAAAAAACGCTTCATAAAATCTCCTTTTTTCAACAGTTTGGGGCTGTTAATATTTTATATGAAAGAGTATCAAAAGGCAAGAGACAAGCCCATTTGTTTACAAAAAAGTTAAGAACATAGTGTAGAAATTTACTTTTGAAGAGCAAGGTCAAATTTTTGTTGACAAATCTCGAAAAATATGGTATTCTAATACATATATATTTATTGTTTCAAACGGGAGACGGCCTATGAAAACAGCATTTTTGAAAAAAAGCTACGAAGAAGTAGCAGCAATGCCCCGCGCCCCGCACAAAAAACCGAAAAAACCCAACATTTTCTTTCGCACCTTAATTCGCATTTTGTCTGCGAAGGATCTCATTCCCATCAAGTTTTCCATCGTCAAAAAGGACATGGAAAGAGCGGGAAAAGGCCCCTACCTGATTTTGATGAACCATTCTTGTTTTTTGGATCTTGAAATTGCCTCTGCCATTTTTTATCCAATGCCGTACGGAATCGTCGCTACGTCCGATGGTTTTGTGGGCAAGGATTGGCTGATGCGGCAGATCGGTTGCATCCCCACGCAAAAGTTTGTCAGTGACCTGCAGCTTGTTCGTGATATCGACTATCTGCTCAAAAAGAAGAATACGAGTGTTTTGATGTACCCCGAGGCGGGATACAGTCTTGACGGACGCGCAACCACTCTGCCGTGCAAAATGGGCGGACTTCTCAAGTTGCTCAAGGTGCCGGTTGTTTCGGTGCACGTCGATGGCGCATTTTTGCGCACACCTCTTTATAATGAACTCAAAAACCGTAAGGTTCCGGTGAGCGCCGAGGTCAAATGCCTGCTCACCGCAGACGAAATTCGCGATAAAAGCGTAGAGGAACTCGACGCCATTTTGGATGACGCCTTCTCTTTCGACCATTTCAAGTGGCAAAAAGAGAATAACATCCGCATTACAGAATCCTACCGCGCAAACGGATTGGAACGCGTGCTTTACAAATGCCCGCATTGCCAAAAAGAAGGGCAGATGCGTGGCGAGGGTGAGCACCTGACCTGTCACGCTTGCGGTAAGGTGTGGAAGTTGACCGAGCTTGGTGAGATGGAAGCCATTGACGGCAACACCGAAATTTCGCACATCCCCGCTTGGTTTGATTGGGAGCGCGAATGTGTTCGCCGTGAAATCGAAGAGGGCACATACGCACTCGAGACAGATGTCGAAATAGGTTTGCTTGTCAACCACAAGGCAATTTACATTGTAGGTGACGGTCACCTTTCGCACACAAAAGAGGGATTTTTGCTCACGGGCTGTGACGGCAAGCTTGAATACAGCCAAAAGCCGCGTGCGTCCTACACCGTCAATGCCGATTACTATTTCTATGAACGTGGCGATATCATTTCCTTGGGTAACCGTGATTGTCTCTACTATTGCTTCATCAAAGATAACACGCCTGTAGCAAAGGCAAGACTTGCCGCCGAGGAGTTGTTCAAACTCAGCGTTCCCGAGTCTCGCAGAAAGCAATAACGTTTATTTTCAACCCTGCCCGAGCAATACGGGCAAGCAATTCTTATCCGGAGGTCGTTTTTTATGAAAAGAGTTTTTAAGAGAGCGCTTGTGTGGCTTTTGACACTTGCAATGCTCGTTCCCATGTTCAGCACCGCGGCAGTTCCCGTTATGGCGGCGATCACCGCCGGTGCCAACTTTAACATTGATATGGCACTTATTGATGGCTTGATGGCTCCCTCGGAGGACCCCACCATCAACACAGACAACGCAGGCGGACTTCGCTTTGCTACAAACATCAACCTCGAAAAATATGCGGAATTCAAAGCGTTCTGCAAGCAAAGAAGAGTGAAGAATGTTGAAATGGGCACGCTGATTGCTCCGCTCAACTACGTTCAAGAGGCGGGCGAGTTTAGTGTTGAAAAACTGAAGACATTGGAGTATAAAACCCCTTATCTCGATATCAAATCCAACAACGAAGTGTTTTACAATGGAGAAAAAACAGTTGCCGCAGGATACGACGAGCAATTCGTTGCCTCTATTATGAACATCAAACTGGAGAACCGCGACCGCGATTTTACGGCAATCGGCTATATCCAACTCACCCTTGCAAGCGGAGACATCTTTACTGTTTACAGTTACGATAATCAGAATATGTCGCTTGTTGAAAAATACGCCGCCAACCTTGCAGAGGTTGCCGAAAACGCTCTCGAACAAGATGATTGGTCCGCAGACGAGCGCGCAATGATTGCCGATTTTGTAGAGCCCCCAAAAACCGTTGCCGTTGGCAACACGGCAGTAACAGATTTCCGTTACACGCGCAGTCAAGCTTATTTCACATACGTTAACGGCGGAGGTCAAAAGTTCTACAACCGCATCACCTACAACGGCTTGAACGGTTGGAGACTGCAAACCAATGCAAAGGGCTATAACCACTTCCAAGACATCGGTGCAGGTCAATCTCTCGCGATGTATATGGACGAGGGCTTCCACGATGTTGAAGTGCCTTTGCAAATTGCTTATACCGACGATCTCCCCACAAGCGCCATCCGTATTTTGGTGCAAGGGGAAGAGACTTCTGTACACCTTTCCTGCAACACATTCAATCTTGATTTTTGCAACAACGAAGAGGGTTCTCTCTACAACGTCAACGGCATGTCTCTTACGCGTGAAGGGGATATCACCCTTACCGGTAGAATGAACGAAACCGAAGCCGTTTACGGTGGCGGTGAACGTTTTGACGATGCAAACAAGCGCGGCAAAACAATGAACCTCTATATTTCCGACTCTTATGACGCCAAGGGATATAACGGTTCTTACGTAGCCATTCCGCTCTTTAGCACCTCTCGCGGCGGCGGTATGTATATCAACCGCTATGAGACAATGACGGTTTCCTTCCCCGAACAAAACATCCAGGGAGATTGGAGTTTGACGATTGACAACGACTTGGCAGACTGCTATTTCTACGCAACGGGTGAAATTTCCGACGTACTGCAAGCATACACCGATATGACCGGTCACGCATCACTCCCTGCTGAGTGGGCACAGGGTTATCTCGTTTGCCGTTACGCTCCCGATTTTAATACGTTGGACGGTAGCATCAGCGGTGAGAGTGACGGTGTTATATGGTTCTACAACATCGAGGATCTTCCCAACTATCAAAACTTTACCTACACGCCTCACATTAAGCTGACTCCTCAGGCGGCGTATGAACTTGGCAACAACGCAACCATTCAAAGTAAGGATGGTAAAATCACCTACTACACCTATGTTCATGACAAGGCAAGCGAGGATAAGGACGGAAACGGCAAGTACGGTGAAAAATATTTCAGAAGCGAAACACAACCCGGTGTTTATTACTACAGATATAACGATCTTCCCAACAAGGAAGACTGCTATTACGATAATCAAAATAAAATCAACCTGGATCCTGCAACAGCGGCTCTTTGCCACAAAAAGACGGTTTCCGTCTCTGCTGTGAATGCTTACCACTATATCATCGAGAATGAAACCGAAGACTTTAACTACAATGGCATTACGGGTGAAACCTACTTTTTGCGCATCAGTACCAAGGGCGGCCCCGGTGGCGCAGGTGTCAACTACGTTGTGGATAGCTTGATCAACGCGGGCATGAAGCCCACAGGCGTTATTTTGGAAGGTCTTGGCTGGTACGAGGTAGGAACCAGAGCATCCCAATACGGCAACGTCAAAAAGTTTGTTGCCCGTATGGATGAGCTGGGACTGAAAACACTTGTTTACATATCTTTGGGTCATAACATTGGCGATGCTATGGCAAAGGGATATAAGGAAGAATTCAGCGTGCACGCCAACATCTACAACTACAGCGAAGCAGAAGGCAAAAAAGAAAAAATCACCACTACCATATCCATTCCCAAGAGTGACAAGACCGACAACCCCGACACCACCAGCGACGGTACTCAACGCTACATTGATATCACCAATCCTGAGGCAATGGAGTGGTATTTTGATAAGGTTTGGGAAACCATGGTGGAGCTTGGTGTCGACGGTGTTAAAATTGACTTCTGTGAGGCGGTTCCCAACGAGGGTGTTTACAAGGGCATGAAAATTAACAAGGTCACGTATGACGCTGTTTATTTGGAATACGATTGGTATGATCCCTCCCTTTTTGGTGGTGATGAAGCGCACCACGTGTATCCCTCTTATTTGGTTTCCGCATTCTACAAGGCAATGAACGAAAAAGCTGCCAAGAGAGTGGGAGACGGCGAGTTTGTTGTATTGACGCGTGGCGGCGGCATTGGCGCACAACGAAATCCCTATTTGTGGGCAGGCGACCAAACCCGCAGATTCCGCAATCTCAAAACCCAGCTTGCGGCTGTTATCAACTCGGGCATTTCCGGCGTTCCCTTTGTAACCTACGATATGGGTGGCTATGCTTATTACGGAACCAGCTATCACTACTATGGTGGTCAGCTCGCTTTGATTGACGAAGAGGATCTCGGCAAATTCTATTTAGGTGACCAAAAGGCGGCAGAAGAATACGAATCCGAAATCTTTGTACGTGCACTGCAATTTACCGCGTTTGGTAATATGATTCAAACACACGGTGACGTTCGCCACCTCTATCAAATGACCGAGGAAGCGCAAGAAATTGCCGCACTGTATTCCTCTTTGCACGAGGAATTGGCAGGATACCTGCAAGAAATGTCCCAAATTGCTTGCGATACCGGTATGCCGATGATTCGGCATATGATTTTGGAATATCAAGACGATGCAAACGTAGCGGACATTGACGATCAGTTTATGTACGGTGATGCTTTGCTCCTTGCTCCTATTCTCACTTGCAAAACCACAACGGATGAGAGGGGCAGAACCGTGCTCGATTATGCATCCACCATTACACGTGAAGTTTATTTGCCTGCGGGTAACTGGATTGACCTTAACACAGGTGAAAAAATCAACCTGACCGAGGGCACGACCATCACCGTTGATGCAAATCTTGCAAAGATTCCCGCATACCTCAATACTGCATCCGAATACGCAGAAGAGCTGCAAGAAATTTTCAACGGCGAAACTTGGAGTGCTATCAAGGCGCTTGCCAACGCACAGTAATTTGTGATGTAAAATCCATAAAGGAGAACAAATTTATGAACCTTAAGGAAATCGATTGGAAAAAATATTTTACCAAAAAGCATTGCATCATCTATGCTGCTGTTCTTGTTGTGCTTGCATTGACCATAGGTTTGGTTATTTGGCTTACTGCAGGCAGCGATGATCCTACTCCTCAAGAAACCACCCCTGCACAAACCACCCCTGCACAAACAACTCCTGCGGAAACAACTCCCGCAACTCCCGAGGAAACCACACCCTCCTATCCTGCCGAGGGCGAGGTCGATCCCGGCCAAGAGGATGTATTTTATGACTAAATAAAACAACACCCCGTGGTGCGCTTGCACCACGGGGTTCTTTTTTGTTAAGTGGGAATACAATAAATCCTTACAAACTATTCAAAAATCTTTCAATGCGTTTGAGTGCTTCCAAAATGTGCTCGGTGGAGTAACAATAAGAAGCGCGGACAAAGCCCTCGCCGCTCTCGCCAAAGGCAGTACCGGGGACGACGGCGACCTTTTCGGAGTAGAGGAGCTTTTCGCAGAACTCTTCGGATGACATTCCCGTCGAGCGGATGCAGGGGAATGCATAAAACGCGCCCTTGGGTTCGCGGCAGGAAAGTCCGAGTTTGTTAAAGCCGTTTACAATCAGGCGGCGGCGCATATCGTATTCCTCGCGCATAGCGGCAACGGCTTCGTCACCGTTACGCAGTGCCTCAATGGCGGCATACTGCGAGGTCGTGGGCGCGCACATAATGGCATACTGGTGAATTTTGGTGAGCTGCTCCATTACGGGTTTGGGGCCACAAGCGTACCCAAGACGCCAACCTGTCATCGAAAAGGTCTTGGAAAAACCGTTGATGAGCACGGTGCGCTCTTGCATACCGTCGATCGAAGCGATCGAGACGTGCGAAGCATCACCAAAAGTCAGTTCGGCATAGATTTCATCCGAAATGACAAGGATGTTCGTATCACGCAGAACGGCGGTGATGGCTTCAAGGTCGGCCCTCTCCATAATCGCACCCGTAGGGTTGCAGGGGTAGGGTAGAATGAGCGCCTTGGTGCGCGGTGTGATAGCGGATTTTAATTCTTCCGGCGTGAGTTTGAAAGAATTTTCCGCCTTGGTTTCAATAATGATGGGCTTGCAGCCGCACAGAGCGGCAATGGGCTCGTAGCAAACATAACTGGGCTGGGGAATGATGATTTCGTCACCGGGGGAAGCAATGGCGCGGATGCAGGCGTCAATCGCCTCGGAGCCGCCAACGGTTACAAGAATTTCACTCTTTGCGTCGTAGGAAACACCGTATTTTCGTTCGACGTAGCGACCGATCTCCTCGCGGAGCGTTTCCAGTCCGCGGTTGGATGTATAGCGTGTTTTTCCGCTCTCAAGCGAGAGAATACCCGCTTTGCGAATCTCCCACGGAGTGGGAAAATCGGGTTCACCAACCCCCAGGGAGATCACGTCCTCCATTGTGTTGGCAATGTCGAAGAATTTACGAATGCCCGAGGGTTTGATACCGACGACGGTGGGGGAGAGTAGCTTTTGATAATCCATCACAGCAGGTAACTTCCTCTCTCATCCTTGCCGCTGCCGAGCAATTCTACATCCAGCTCCTTGTAGCGGCGCATCACAAAGTGAGTTGCGGTAGAGGTCACCGACTCCATAGCCGAGAGCTCCTTGGCAACAAAATTGGCAACGTCCTGCAGAGATTTGCCCTTGACAACAACGTTCAGGTCATACACACCCGACATCAAATAGACAGACTCAACCTCGGGGTATTTCATTACCTTTGCTGCAACGTCCTCAAAGCCAAAGCCCGCCTTGGGAGTGACCTTGAGCTCAATGATGGCGGAGACATAGGTGTTGTCGAGCTGATCCCAGTCGATAACGGCCTTGTAGCCGCGAATGAGACCGTCGCGCTCCATTTCGGCAATTTCGCGCAGGACCTCTTCCTCGGAGAGCCCGAGCATAGTAGCCATATCTGCAGGCGCGATTCTCGCATTTTTATTCAACAGCTTTAACAGTTTGATGTTCATTTTGATATTTCCTTGTCTTTTAGGATTAGAAAGATTTTGAGGTGAAAGCGGAAGCTTTTGTGAGCCCTCCTCCGGGAGGAGGGAAGCTCCGCGCGATGTCGCGGAGTAGGGAGGAGCCCGCGTGCATTAAGAATTATTAGTTGCGCAGGCTCCTTCCGTCCCTTGTCGCTTGCGACATTTGCCACCATCCCTCTCGGAGGGAGGCTAAAGTAAGACGCCGCCTTGGCGGCGTTGGGTTATAGGAGACTTAAAAAATTACTCCTCAATTACTTCCATTTTTTCGATAACAACGGGAACGCGGGGAACGTCGTCGAACCAACCCATGCGTCCTGTGGGAACGGCGGCGATCTTATCGACTACTTCAATGCCCTCGATAACTGTGCCAAAGCCCGCGTATTGACGGTCAAGATAGGGCGCGTTTTGATGCATAATGAAGAATTGAGAGGATGCCGAGTTGGGGTTGTTGGTTCTCGCCATCGAAAGTACACCGCGGGTGTGCTTGAGGTCGTTTTGAGGGAAGCCGTTTGCAGCAAACTCACCCTTGATGGCGGGAGCATCGGTTTCGCCAAAGCTCTCGTTGTAGCCGCCACCTTGAATCATAAAACCGCTGATAACGCGGTGGAAGATGAGTCCTGTGTAAAATCCACTTTTCACAAGACCGAGGAAGTTCTCAACAGTCTTGGGGGCTTTATCGGGGTAGAGCTCGGCAGTCATTTCGCCAAAATCTTTTACCACAATTTTAATTTTCGGGTTGTTCATAATCTTTATTTCCTTTCAAAATTCATCGGTTGGGGTGCGGAATCTTTGTTTGATTTTATTGCTTTTTCGCATTATCTTAAAGTGCATAAGGGAAAAGCTGTTTTTGGGCGAAGAGGAACTATCGTCAGCCTCCCTCCGAGAGGGAGGTGGCATTTTTGCGAGAAAATGCCGGAAGGAGCCTGCGTGTACGAACGCAAAGTGCTCGTTATATGGCGAGTTCTATTCCTACCTTGCCGCGGTCTCCTCCCTACACCGCCGAGCGGTGTTTTCCCTCCTCTCGGAGGAGGGCTAAAGAGAGTCTGCAACTTTAATGTTATTCTTCTGTTTGTAAATACGCCGCGCGGAAGAGTTCATCTATTCTTTCTTTTTGTCCCGAGACGTGCAGATATCCAAACAGGACTTCCATGCCGGTTGCGGTGCGGTAATCGCTCACCGTGGCGTTTTTGGGAACGTTGGTGTGCCCGATGTTGCGCCCACGACGGAAAAATGCTTCTTCTTCCTCGGTCAAGATGGGAAAGAGCTTTTTCATCGCCTCTGCCTGCGCCGTTGCGCGCACAAAATTGAGTGCCTCGCGGTTGAGGTTTCGGGATGTTGAAAATCCCGATGCCACAAGGTGTTCGCGCACACAAAGTTCAATTACGCAGTCACCGAGATAGGCAAGCGCAGGGGTGCTCATTTCTCGCAAGTCCATCATTTGCCCTCCTCAACGGTCGCCGCATCGGCAGACTCTTTTTTGCTTTTAGATGCTTTCTTTTCGGCTTTTTGACGCTTGGCGGCCTCTTTCTTTTCCTGTTCCTCGCGTGTTTTTTCCTCGTTGAAATCAGGATAGTGCGACTCCAAAAGAATCTGCACCGCGTTTTTGTAATAGGATGACATTGCCGAAAGAGAGAGCAAAAATGCCAAAAAATCTTCTTCGTTTTCAAGATTTAACTTCTCTTGCTCGGCAAATTTGGAAACACCTGCAACCGTTGCGGTGCGTTCTTTTTCTTTGATAGAAAGATAACGCGTGTAGATGCGTTCCAGCGCTGCCGCATCGTATTCGGGCAGAGCATACACGTTTTGCAAAATGCGCTTGATTTCGCTAATCGAGAGGGTGTTTTTCATCTCGTAAACCAACAACATCTGTAAAATCTGTTCTTTTGTGTACTTTTTGCCCTTGATGGGGGAAAGCAGACCGTCCTTGGAATAGTTGTTGATCATCGTTTTGGTCAACGCGCGGTCGGCAAAGCGAGGTGAGCCCTCTTTCCTTTTTTCATCGGCAAGACTTATGATTTGGTCGAGATAAAGATCAATCGATGGAATTTCGTTTGGATGCAGATCGGCATCACGCACCGCCTCGGCAAGCAACGCTTTTAATTCGGTTTCGTTCACGGGAAAATCCTCCCTTCTGCGGTTTCGATGTCCGCTTGATGCGTTTTGTGACACCATTATAACCGATTTTTTATAAAAAATCAATAGTTTTACAAAAGTTATAAAAAGAAATAAAAAGAACAAAGAAGAAATCACACCGCGGCAAAAAGTTTTCCACAGGTTTTCTGCATAAATGCACGAAAAATGGCGTATTTTGGCAGGAATATGCAGGTTTTCCGCACAATCCACAGACTTTTCCACAGTTTTGCACATAGAGAGACAATGGGTGTGGAAAACTTTTTTACAACAAAGTTTCCCGTTTGACAAACGCGCAGTTTTGTGGTATAATAATAAAAACAACCAAAAGTTGTTAGAGGAAAACGAGTGCAGAATGCAGGGTTATATGATGCCTTGTAGGGATCGGCGTCCCCTACCGGAACACGAGCGAGTCTTGCGCCGACCCTCTGTCCGTATCTATCGATTTACATTCACAAACTTTTTGTTAGAGATTTCTTGAAAGGGGTGTGGGGAAAACTTCTTTTAAGAAGTTTTCCCCACAAAAAAACATCGTGAAAACTGTAGGTATTATTTGCGAATGCAACCCATTTCACGGGGGGCATCAATATTTAATAGACCGAGCGCGAGAGAGCGGAGCGGATGCCATCATCTGCGTGATGAGCGGCAACTTTGTGCAACGCGGAGAGGCGGCTGTGCTCTCACCGCACGTGAGAGCCGAAATTTTGGTTCGCAGCGGAGCGGACATGGTCGTCGAGCTGCCGTTTCCGTATGCTGCCTCGAGTGCGGAATTCTTCGGACGCGCAGGTGTGGAGATTCTTTCTCGTCTTGGTGTCAATGAAGTTTGGTTCGGCTCGGAGACGGGGGATTTGAACGCCCTTTCCCGTTTTGCCGAGATAGCCGATTCGAAGGAGTTCCAAGAGGCGTATGCTGCGGCGACCGAGCACGAGGGCGGCACAGCAAGTGCGTATTTCTCCATCCTGTCTAAAATGGCGAACGATGAGAATGCCGTGTGTGCTCCGAATGATATTTTGGCGATTTCCTATCTGCGCGCTATCCGCAAATTGGGCGCGAGCATCTGCCCCGTTACCGTAAAACGGCAGGGAAGCGGATACGCCGAAAAGGACTTGCCGGAAGATCAATTTCCGTCTGCCACCGCCGTGCGACGTGCGTGGGAAGAGCAGGAGTTTGAAGCGGTCATGCCCTATCTTCCCGACGTGTGCGGAGAGCTTGCCCGACGTGAAGAACGGGCAAAACGCGCGCCTGCAACCTTGAAAAAAGCAGAAGCGTTGGTGCTGGGTACGCTGGCACTGATGCCGCAACCCGAGTTGGAAAACTATGCGGGGCTCGGCGGTGGTCTTGCAGGGAGATTGCACAACGCGGCAATTAAGGCATCCACGCTCGATGAATTTTTCGAGTTGTGTGCCACAAAAAAATATCCCGACGCGCGCATCCGTCGCGGTGTCCTCTCGGCGCTTTTGCGCGTGACCGAGAAGGATTTACGCGCACCGGTAGCATACGTTCGTTTGCTGGCGGCAAACGAGACAGGCAGGGCATTTCTCGCATCGACACGCAAAACAAGTGATTTGTGCGTGGTTACACGGCAAACCGACCTACCCGAAACGCCCGAAGCCGAGCGGCAATTCGCGTTGGAGTCAGCATCCGCGGTGCTCTATTCCAAATGTTTGCCCAAGCCCATTGCCGCCGATGAGCAGCTACGCTGTCCGCCTGTTATTTTGGAAGCAAAAAAATAAAAATCAAAAAAATCGAAAAAAGACTTGACAACGCGTCAAAAATCGTGTATAATTTTCAAGGATATTTCGCGCAGGCAACTGTCGCGCGAACAAATCTTGTATAACCGGTTGAGGGGAGGGATAAGAAAATGGCAGAAATCAGAGTTAAGGAAGGCGAATCTTTGGATAGCGCTCTTCGTCGCTTTAAGCGTGCAACCGCCCGTTCAGGCATCCTCACCGAGCTTCGCAAGAGAGAACACTATGAGAAGCCGAGCGTAAAGCGTAAGAAGAAGTCTGAAGCAGCCAGAAAGCGTAAGTATAAGTAATTTATACACCGCTTACAAAATAGGAGTCGACCACAAGGTCGGCTCCTTTTTTGTGTGTTTGTTTGAGAGAGATTGCGGGGGGAACTTTTTTCACGAGAGAAAAACATCGAAACGTCCCGTTGCTACGGAAATATTTCGCAAGCGAAATATTACAGTCCCCCCGCACCCCCTTCAAAAAAGCGCTTGCACAAAATAACAAAAGCAAAACCGTTTTTCACCAACAGACGGTAGAGGACGGTGCCCACTACATCCCGAAAAGAAACGATTATCGCAAAACAAACCTCTATATGTCATTCTGAGCGAAAAAATCGCATCGCGATTTTGGAGTCGAAGTTTTGTTGAGGGAGTGAGCCGTAGGCGACGATCCGATACAAAACCGAGGAGCGGAGCGACGATGGGATATGGCAACGAGTTTGGGTGACCTACTACAGAAAATGTAACATTCCTGTCAAAAGCCACCAAGATTTTCAGCCATATCCCGCTTCGGCTAAGGCCTCGCGCTTTCGCTCCGTTATTTCACTCCGCGAAAGTTCGACTTCGGTCGGCGGTTGCACACGCCTCCCTGCGCTCAGAATGACATACAGTGGCTTTGTTGGTTATTTCGCTGCTGTAAGGGCCGGCGTTCTCGATGCCTCGTTATAAGTAATGAAACAAAACAAACCATCCACAAATTTTCTGATATCACATTTTGAGATAAAAGTCCATATTTCAAAAAATATGTGATATAATTGTTTTTGCAAGGGATTTCTTCCCCTTAAAACTACAAAAAGGAGCATAAAAATGAGAAGCATATTGGAAGAATTATGGTATGGCAACGTCTGTCAGAGTGATGGGTGTCGGGAGGTTACAAAAGAAACAAAAGAGTTGATGAAGTACATCGCTGAACATCACGACAATTTACACGCAACACTAACCGAAAAGCAAAAAGAAACACTTGAAAAATTTGACGATTGTTATGCAGAGCTGACGGATATCAATGAGCGAGATATATTTGTGTACGCATTTCGTTTGGGAGCAAAAATGATGCTCGAAGTGATGCTTCCATAAAGGATAACATCACCGGTTGCCCCCACCGATCTCATATAACTCTGCACTCTGTACCTATCTGCATTTCTTATATACAAAATTCCCAATAAACCCTTGACAAAAAGAAAATTATTATGTATAATAAATAGAGTATGATACACTCGGCAAGAGTTTGTTTTTTCATACAATACATTAACGAATAAAGAAAGGGAGGTGTAAGAATGGTACAATTATGGGTTCTGGTTGTCTCTGTTATCGCTGCCATCGCTGTTGCAGGCGCTGTCGGTTGTGCAATCGGTTTCACCATCCGAAAGAATTTCGGTGAAAAGAAAATCGGTTCTGCCGAACAAGAAGCCGCACGCATTGTAGAGGAAGGCAAAAAGAACGCCGAGGCCAAGAAGAAAGAGCTTCTCCTGGAAGGAAAAGAAGAAGTGCTTCGCCTGCGTAATGAGACCGAACGTGATCTCAAAGAGCGTCGCACTGAAATTTCCCGTCAAGAGCGCCGCTTGGTGCAAAAGGAAGAAAATCTGGACAAGAAAACCGAAGCGTTGGAACGCAAAAACGAGCAACTGGACGAAAAGCTGAAGGCAAATGACATTGTAAAAGAACAGATCCAAATGGTTCTGACACAACACTTGTCTCGTCTTGAAGAAATCTCCGGTTATACCGCCGATGAGGCAAAGGCCGAGTTGATTGCGCAGGTGGAATCCGAAGCAAAGCACGAAATGGCTCAAAAGCTGGACGAGCTTGAGGCACAATTCAAAGAAGAAGCCGACAGCAAGGCACGCAATCTGTTGTCCTTGGCAATTCAGAGATGCGCAGCCGACCACGTAACCGAAGCGACTGTTTCTGCTGTGGCATTGCCCAACGAGGAAATGAAGGGCCGCATCATCGGTCGTGAAGGACGTAACATTCAAAAGCTGGAAACACTCACGGGTGTCGAGCTCATCATCGACGATACCCCTGAGACCATTGCAATTTCGGGCTTTGACCCCGTCAGACGTGAAATTGCAAGACTGACACTTGAAAAGCTGATCTCCGACGGTCGAATCCACCCCGCACGCATTGAAGAAACGGTTGAAAAATCCCGCAAGGAAGTTGAAAACGTTACCAAGCAGGCAGGTGAGCGTGCAACCTTTGAGGTTCACGTACACGGAATTCATCCCGAACTGATCAAACTGCTCGGTCGCTTGCGCTACCGCACAAGCTATGGGCAAAACGTACTGCAGCACTCCATCGAGGTGGCATGGCTGGCAGGTATTATGGCAGACGAGCTCGGCGTAGATGGCACAACCGCACGCCGCGCAGGACTTCTCCACGATATCGGCAAGGCATTCCCGCAGGATATGGAAGGTTCGCACGTAGAGTTGGGTGTTAACGCACTCAAAAAGTATAAGGAGAGCCAAGAGGTTCTTCACGCAGTTGAGGCGCACCACAACGATGTGGAGCCCCAAACCATCATCGCAGTGCTCGTTCAAGCAGCAGATGCTATTTCTGCCGCTCGCCCCGGTGCACGCCGCGAGGATATGGAAAACTACATTAAGCGCCTGCAAAAGCTCGAGGAAATTGCCGCAAGCTTCCAAGGCGTTGACAAAGCATTCGCCATTCAGGCAGGACGTGAGATCCGCGTAATGGTCAAGCCCGAGCTCGTTAACGACGACGGCATGAAGCTCATCGCCCGCGAAATGGCAAAGAAGATTGAAGATGAAGTAAAATATCCCGGTCAGATCAAGTTGAATCTTATTCGCGAAACTCGGACCGTTGATTATGCAAAATAATTCCTCTCCGATCCAAAACGGATTTTATCATATATTTTAGTGTGATGAAAAAACAGCCCCCACGGGCTTCCGATAAATGCAAAACAAAAGGGAAAAACCATTCAGGTTTTTCCCTTTTGTGTGTTTATGAAGGATTTGCGGGGGAACCTTTTTCAGCGAAAAAGTGTTCCCCCGCACCCCCTCCAAAAAGCACTCACAAAAAACAGCAAAATAGATTTGTCAGTGCGCGGATAGACGGAAAGATGCAAAAGAGAATAGCTAACAAAACCGCTGTATGTCATCCTGAGCGAAGTCGAACTTTCACCGAGCGAGGAGCGAGGTAAGAAGCGAAAAACACTTCGTGTTTAAGCAGGATCTCGTAACGAATCTCGGTGGCTTGCCAATGGGATGTTACATCGATTCAAAAGCCACCCAAATTCGTTTGGAGATCCCTTCGTCGCATTCGCTCCTTGGTTTTGCTTGTTCGCTTACGCTCAACCCGCAAAACTTCGACTACGTAAACCGCTTTGCGGTTTTTTCCGCTTAGGATGACATACAGAATTTTTATTGTGCGGGTGTCGAAAAAAACGGGCGAAGTGTGAATCGCCCCTACAGTGAAGATTAATTTTTCGTAGGGCGGGGGCTTGCTCCCGCCGATTGTTGGTATATAACCTTTTGGGCGGCGGGAGCAAGCCCCCGCCCTACGAAATACAATCAAAACCATTGTAGGGGTGAAGGGATTGCTTGCAATCTCGTGGCGGCTTGCCGCCTTCCATTAGGTTGCCCGTTTTTTATTGTGCCTCGTTGCTTTTAAGATAAAAGATTTTGGGAGTTCCGCCTTCGGTCTCCTCTTTAACCAACGCGAAGGATTGTCCAATCAAAACCACAGACGTATACGCGGTTTCACAATATTTTATAGCATCTGCAAAAGATATTTGCGTGCCGTCGTTTTTATCCCACGATATTACGTAGAGAGTTTTGCCGTTTTCCTTGATGTCGTCAAAATTCGTGATTTCTTTTTTGACGATGCTTTTGCTGAAAATTTCTTCGACGTTATGAGAAAAGCGAGACAGCGCTTTGGCGCGGCGTTTTGCAGATCCCAATTCCAAAATCAAACGCTCTTGATATCCTTTGTCAATATATTTTTTTATAAATTCTTGTTCGATTGCAATATCCATAATATATCCTTGTTTCTAATCAACTTTATTATTTTGTAGGGTCTCGGTGGCCCCTACAAAATAGCGGCAGCAAAAGCAAGCGTGCCGCTTGCGCCGACTGTCCGTTGGTGCGCTAACGATTTATTTTTATAACCCTTTGTGAGAGCGTTTTTGGGAGGGGTGTGGGGAGACCTTTTTTGCAAAAAAGGTCTCCCCACGTTCTCCTTATCTAATTTTATAACTCTTCACCTGTTGCTTGCACTTGATCATCTCTTTGTGACCGGGGCAGAGGGGATAGAAGCCGAGGGAGGCGAGGACATACCAAGCGGCGGTGGTGCCGTTGTCCTCGTCGCCGGGGAAGCCGTCGTCGCGGTGGGAGAATGCCTCGCGGCAGAGCTTTGTTACCCAATAATCGGTCTTTTCCTGCTCACCGAGGGCGGCATAGAGGAAGGGGAGATGGAAAGACGGCTGATTGGAGATGGCGCATTGACCAAAGTCGGCGGCAGCCATTTCGGTCATTTCGTGAATCTCGTTGCCGTAGCCGAAAACGCGATAGCGCGGGGGAGTGGCAAAGAGCTCGTCGAGCTTTTCGAGGAACTTTTCTTTCCCACCGTAGAGCGCGGCAAGACCGTCGACGTCGTGCGGCACGAACATTGAGTTCTGCCAAGCAGAGCCCTCGGTGTACTCGCCGCCCCAGGTGCAGGGGTCAAAATTGTCTGCCATCTTGCCTTCGGTGTCGCGGCCGCGCATAAAACCGGTTTCGGGATTAAACAGATTTTTATAATTTTTGGAGCGAGCCATGTATTCGTCAACCAAATCGTCGCGCCCGAGGACCTTTGCAACGGTGGCAATGCACCAGTCGCCATAAGCGGCATCGAGCGTGAGGTTGACAGACTCGCGGTGCTCGTCTCGCGGCACGTAGCCGTATTTGCAATAGGAGAGCGCGCCGTTGCGACCGTAAATGGGATTTTCGCTCTCGTTGTTCGCGTGGTGAAGCATACCCTCAAGCGCTTTTTCGAGCGTTTCTTTTTTGCCGATGCCGTTGACGGCGGCGCAAGCGATGACGCTGTCGATTAAGGTGCTTGGCATACATCCGATCTCGCCAAGTCCAAGCCAACGGGGCAGCCATCCACTTTCCTCGTAGTCGCCAACAAAGCCCTCAAGCATCTTGGCAAATTCTTCGCGCGCGGTGAGCGTAAAGAGGGGATAAACCGTGCGACTCGTATCCCAAAAGCCGTTGTTTGTGTAGCGATAGCCGGGTTTCACCTCGCCTGTGGCGGGAACATAATGGACGGGATTGCCGTCGGCATCCAATTCGTAAGCCGCCTGCGGAAAGAGGAATGTGCGCCACAGACAAGAATAGAACGTGCGCATTTCGTCTTCGGTCTCGGTGATAACCTCAACGCGAGAGAGTTTTTCTTCCCAAACGTCCTCGCTTTCTTGGCGGATTTCGTCAAACGAGCGGTTGCCACATTCGCGCTCGATGGTCGCGAGCGCCATCTCTTCGCTGATATAGGAAAAACCAATACGCGCCTCGACCACGCGGCTTTTGAGCGGTACGTGCGTGTTTGTTGTGTGCTTGCCGCTTTGAATGATGACCTTTTCATCGTCGACCACGTCGCCAAGAAACTTGACGGCGAGGTAGGACTTGAAATTGACAGCCACGCCCGAGCCGGTGGCATCGTTTGTGCCAATGAGCGTGTGCGTAGCGGCATCGTAGCGGTAGGCGTAGTTGCCCGTTACGGGCAGGAACGAGAGAACTGACGCGCGATCATCGTGGAAGGTCAGGCGAACCGCACCACCGCGATCGGTGGGGGTAAGCTCAAAGGTGCAGTTGGAGCGCAAAAAGGTCACCTTGAGATAATCGGGACGAAAGACCGACTCGCGCGGACGGTACCCCGACCACGCACCGGGCGCGTTGTTGGAAATGACGTCGTTTTGCGGAATCATCAAAAAGGTGGCGTACTCGCCAAGCCAAGGGCTGGGCTGATGCGTCAGACGAATGCCCTCTGTGCAAGGGTGGTCGGGGTGGAAGAACCAGCGACCGCCACCCGCATCCGATTGCAGACAGAAAGGTGCCATACCAAACGGACGCTGTACCAGTGGCAACGTATTGCCATTCGAAAATCGGCTGATCGATGCCGAGCCTTGTTTTATATTTACGTAAGGAATATACTTCATAATAGAAACTCCTTTAATCGTTCAGGGGATTAGAAAATTGGCGAGATGGTTATAAGCCTCCCTCCGAGAGGGAGGTGCCGAGTGAATACGAGGCGGAAGGAGCCTTCCGTGCAGAGAAAAACTTCCTCTTTGTTCGGATTGAGCCGCCGTAGTTACGCGGGCTCCTCCCTGCTCCGCGACTTTGCGCGGAGCTTCCCTCCTCCCGGAGGAGGGCTCAAATCGCTTGATCTGTGCGAGAGTTTTTGAGGGGGCGTAGGGGAACTTCTTGCAAGAAGTTCCCCAACAAACCGCGTTCCTTATCAAAAACTCACTCTTCTCACACTGCGGACTTTTCTCGCGCTCTCGTCAAGGTCAAAAATGACGCCTTGTGCGCGGACGTCACCGGAAGCGACGGAGAAGCGCGTGGGCATGAGGGTGCGGAAGCGGTGAATGACAGCATCGGCATCGGTGCCGAGGATGCCGTCGACGGGACCACACATGCCGAGGTCGGTAATGTAGCCCGAGCCGTGAGGCAGGATCTGCTCATCGGCGGTGGGAACGTGCGTATGCGTGCCGAAGATTACCTGCACACGTCCGTCAAAATAACGACCAATGGCAAGCTTTTCGCTTGTGGCTTCGGCGTGAATGTCGAGGAGCGCCACATCATAACGACCGTCCTCGCGCTCGAGAATGCGGTCGACCGTATCAAAGGGAGAGGCGAGCGGATCGAGATAAATGCGTCCGCTTGCGTTGATGCAAAGCACTCTCCAACCGTTCACATCGCAAACAGTGTAGCCAACGCCGGGGGCGTCGGTGGGGTAGTTGGCAGGGCGGATGATGCAATGCTCGTTGGCGTCGAGATAGGAATAAATATCCTTCATACCAAAGGCGTGGTTGCCAAGTGTGATGAGGTCAACGCCCGTGCCAAGGAGTGCCTCGGCATCGGCGGCGGAAATGCCGCGAATTTCGGTAGCGTTCTCTCCGTTTGCAACGCAAAAATCAATTTTTTCTTTCGAGCGGAACGCCCAAAGCTTGTCCGCAAGATATTCGATGGCGACGCTTCCAACAACATCGCCAAGGGCAAGAATACGCATAGATGTGCCTTTCTATTTTTGTGTTTTTATTTTTCTTGAAAGAATTCGATTTCCTCGCCCACGGGGCCGATGCAAAAACCGATGCGAGCAGGATAGGGGGGATCGGATGCGATGCAGATGTCGGTGGGTTCCATTGTGATTTGGTAGCCCGCCTCGCGGACGGTCTCGATGCATTCGTCTGTGTTATCGGTAGCGAACGCAAGATGGCGAAGCGTGCCTTGAGGGAGCGTGTCCTCGGCGTTGGAGAAGATTTCCATCATGCTGCCGCCAATGTCGACCATAGCGCAGGGCATCCCTTGGGGAGTCGACCACTCGCGCACGATGGGCATACCCAAAAGGGTGTGATAAAAGTGCATGGTTTTATCAAAATGCTCGCGTCCCACACACTTGATAGCAATGTGGTGAACGCCCTTTGTCAAACGTTTCATAAAAGACCTCCTTGTAGGCACGTTCGCGCCTGGTACTCTGTGATTATTGTACCACAAATGTGTGGGGTTGTCAAGGAGAACACAATTGAAAAAACGGTTGGCGGTTTGTTTTGTTGGTATCGTAAAAGGCGACGTCTTCGACGCCCCGAGAATAAACGGGTTATTGTGAACAAAGGTGGGCGATTCGTGAATCGCCCCTACAATGAATTCTATAATCCTCCGTAGGGGCGATTCACGATTCCCCCGTTCTTACAAACGCTTATCGCAGACAAAGGCGGACGACCAATGGTCGCCCCTACTACAAAGAAACACAAAAACGAACACCTGCAAGAGTGTTCGTTAGAGTATGTTGTTTTGATTACGGATCGAGACCGAAAAAGGTTACATCAAATTCGTTTGATAGATGAATTTCATATACACAATCGGATGATACCGATTCCATTCCATAGGTTTGTACACGGACGATATATTCGTCATCCTCTTTTCGGACGCTATCCATAAAATCGCTGTTGATAAAAACAAAAACGTGTTTGCGGTTGTTTTGGTCGTTGTCAAGTTGAATAGAATCATATATACCGCTATTTGAATCCGCAAAAACCGAAAGCCGCGCCTCTACACATTCCAATGCGATTTTTTTAATAAAGTAATTTTCTTGGTTTGTCAGGGTGTCATTATCCGAATAACAGGAAGGGGAAAGGTAAACGAATTTTGCAGCGCAAAACTCTGCCGCAATGATTAAAAGAACCGAGACCGAAATTGCAATAATTGTTTTGAAAATTTTGTTTTTCATATGTTCTCCCTTGTTGAAAAATGTGTGGTTTGTTATTTCCATTATACCACAAAACTCCAACATTGCAAGCGGATAATGGCGTTTTTTAACGATAGATGAAATGTTTTTATTTGTAGATAAATAATCAAAAACGAACGGCTATTGTAAGCCAAACAACCAACCTGTCATCCTGAGCTTGTCGAAGTTTTTTCGAGCGAGGAGCGAGGAAAAACCAAGGCGCCAAAGCGCCGCAGGGATCTCGTTCAAAATCTTGGTGGCTTTTTGTATTGATGTAACATCCCGTTGGCAAGCCACCAAAACTCGTTACGAGATCCCGCAAACCGCCTCGCGTTTTGCGCTTCTGCTTGTTCGCTTGCGCTCAACCCGCAGAAGTTCGACTGCGTCAACTGCTGCGCAGTTTTCTTCGCTCAGGATGACAGGTTGGGATTGTGCTTTGTGATGATTTGCCAGAGATGAGAGATCCAAAACCTCCCAAAATCGAACGCTTATCGCAGACAAAGGCGGGCGACCAATGGTCGCCCCTACCGTGTGAAAAAAACAGAGCCGGCAGGGGATGGCGTCTTCGACATCCCGAAAAATCCACTTTTTCTTAAAAAACACAAAAAATTAAAAAACGAGTGATATGCGTATCTCAATGTCCGTTTATTAGGGTAGAGAGCATTATAGTGCAAAAAAGGTTTTGACCTTTTCCCGGGGTTGTGCTATAATGAGATCGAAATATAAAAAATAAAATTTTAGGAGGAGAAAAATGAAAAACATTCTCAAAATTGCAATCTTTATTTGCCTGATAGCAGCCGTTTTGATGATGGCGGCCTGCGACTCCGCTTCCCCTCAATCTCAAACCCAAAACCAATTTCAAAAGCAAGAAACTACACCCGAAAGCACAACTGCACTGCATGAGCACACGAAAACGCTTATGGAATCGGTGGAACCTACCTGTACCGAAACCGGATTGACCGTCGGCGAAAAGTGTGCTGATTGCGATGAAATCCTCAAGGAACAAGAGACCATTCCCGCAACGGGACACGAGCTAACCTTTGTCCCCGGCAGAGCGGCTACTTGCACCGAGTGGGGATATGGCGCGTGTTGGTTGTGCTCCGTTTGCGGAGAGGCATTGACTGAAAACGGGGAGGAAACCGATGTTGAAGTTCTTGCTCCCCATCATGATTTTGTCAACAATGTTTGCACAAGATGTCCTTCTGTCCTAACAGAGGATGGCTTTGTTCTCACGCTCAACGAGGATGGACAAAGTTACACTTTAAGTGATTTTTTGGCTGATGAAACCAAAACAGAAATCGTCATTCCCGATAAGTATCATGATTTGCCCATAACAGCTATCGGCAATCTGGCATTTTCAGCTTGCAAGCATCTCAAAAGCATAACACTTCCCAACACACTTGTAAGCATTGGTGAGGCAGCTTTTGTGAATTGTACCAATCTTAGCTTTGTCATCATACCGGAAGGCGTTACGACTATTCAAGATGGCGCATTTACGAGTTGCACAGAACTTGCGGACATTACGATACCAAGTAGCGTTACGAACATTGGAATTCTCACGTTTTTGTCGTGCGAAAACCTTACAAACATTACCTTTGGCGGAACAAAGGAACAATGGAACGCAATTCAAAAAGGACTGGATTGGGATGATGCAACCGGTCATTATACGATTCATTGTATTGACGGAGACATTCAAAAATAATCAATAGAGACATCAAAAGAGTAATACACAACTCGGCGAGCCGCAACCGCGGCTCTCTCATTTTATGTCTAGCGGGCGACCATTGGTCGCCTCAATTTATAATCCTCAACTCTGCATTCTGCACTTTCTGATTTTCCCCTTGCAATCTCTGTAAAAATATGCTATAATGAATAAGTAAGAAAAGAAACTTATCAGGAGGACTTTATGAAAACAAAGCTTTCCCCTCGTTTTTGGTGTGCGCTGACCTTGTTCAGTCTCATCGGTCAGGTGGCGTGGGTTGTGGAGAACATGTTTCTCAATTTGTTCATTAGCAAGATGTTCGGTGCCTCTGCCGACGACATTGCAAACATGGTGGCAGCAAGCGCCATCTCTGCGGCACTCACAACCATCTTTATTGGTGCGCTTTCCGACCGTGTGGGCAAGCGCAAACTCTTTATGTGCGCGGGTTACATCCTATGGGGCATTTCCATTCTCGGCTTCTGCTACATCCGCGTGGATGCTGCCG
>JAZSFM010000157.1:0-11981 GCA_045532215.1 Eubacteriales bacterium
TGGCTCACAGAACGACATGGCTCCGACCGACTTGTATCATTCCTTATACACAGTGCGCACGTTATAATAAAAAACGCGATGCGCCGGGGCGGTAATATGGGGCTCTGAACCCAAACGCGCGTATTATACAGCTTAATGCGTAACACACGAGGCGCGCGTTATAATAAAAACGCAGGGCGTTTTTATTTGGGTTCAGCTATGAGCACACGCGCATAAAAGCAAAGAACCTCCGCAAATGCGGAGGTTCTCGCTTTTATGGGGTGAGATATGGGGCTCGAACCCAAACGTGCGTATTATGCAGTGTCAAATTCTGCACACAGTGCGCGCGTTATAATAAAAAATGCAAGCATTTTTTATTTGGGTTCAGCAATAAAGTCATCTGCATAAAAACAAGAACCCATCCGCAATTGCGGATGGGTTTTGTTTTTATGGGGTGAGATATGGGGCTCGAACCCACGACCTTCAGGGCCACAACCTGACGCGCTAGCCAACTGCGCCAATCCCACCATATTAAATTGTGGCGTGCCTTGAGGGATTCGAACCCCCGACCTACTGCTTAGAAGGCAGTTGCTCTATCCGGCTGAGCTAAAGGCACATCACCGGTGCCTTTTCGGTCACCTTTTTGGAGCGAGTGATGGGAATCGAACCCACGCGGCCAGCTTGGAAGGCTGGAATTCTACCATTGAACTACACTCGCAAAGATGTGGTCTCACACGTACTTGAATATTATATCACACGTCCTCTTTTTTGTCAACCCCTTTTTTGAAAATATTTTAGATTTTTACAAAACTGTGTTACAATACTTTCCCCTTGACTTTGCCACACTTTTATGTTAAAATAATAAAAAATCCATCAGCGCCGTAAAGGAGAACAACAATGCTGAACACTCTTGTAAAACATAAAAAAACAATCACAATCGTGTTGGCGGCAATTTGGTTTGTTTTATTGGTGCTGTACGCAATTTGGGGGAGTGGGGAAGATAAAACGACACTTCTTGTTGCAACATTTATTTGTCCACTTATTTTGTATGGCTTTGCTCGCATTATGTTCAAAATAATCGGAATAACAGCTTCTCCCAAGGTTGTTAATTTCTATTTGCATTTTTTCTTGATTTGCGGTATGTGGGCAACAGTTGCGTTGATGATTGGGTTTATTACGAAATTTCCAAACGATTATACTGTTTCTTTGGGATTGAGCATGACGATGGTCATTGCTGTGCTTGATGACGCAAAAAAGAATATGCAATCATAAAAAGAAAATCATATTATAAAAGGAGATCAAAATGTCCGAATTTTTAGCATCCCTAAATCCCATTGTCGTGTGCTTGATCGTATGCGCGGCAAAAATTGTTGAAATCACTATTCAATCTCTCAAAACCTGTATGATGGTCAAGGGGCAACGCCTCAAAGCGGCTATGCTCGGCTTTGTGGAGTGTATGATTTGGGGACTTGTCATCTCCACCATCATTAGCACGCTTGGAGATAATTTGTTCCTGCTTCTGTTCTACTGTGTTGGCTATGCAACAGGACTTTTCCTCGGTTCCACCATCGAGGGCAAGATCGCGCTTGGTACATCGAATCTGCAACTCATCGCCAACGACGAGAATACAAAGCTTATTATTTCTTATTTGCGTCAGAACAAGCGCGGCTATACTGTTTTTGACGGCCGTGGTTCTACCGACAAGATGAATATGATATTGATCGTTCTGCCGCGCCGCGAGATGAAACAAGTGTTGAAAGAAATCCGCAAGCTTTGCCAGAACCGCGTGTTTGTGGTGGCATCCGACGTTAGCAAGTATGCTGGCGGTTACGGATTGGTGAAATAAATAAAAAACAGAAAAAATCTGCCGCCTTTGCGTGATGCAAGGCGGCAATTTTCTGTTTATTATTATGCAAGGTATTATGTAAGGTCCTTGATAAAGCAACGGCGGCGCTTGTGCTGTTCCTTTTCAAAGAATTTCCACTGTGCCTGAATTTTGGTGTTGGTTTCAAGCTGTGGGCCTGTTTCGGCGTAGATGATGTGGTTCTTCGCCGTGGAGTTGACAAAGTGATTGAAGATGGTTGCAATAAGGAGACTGCCTTGCAGCTCGGGCTTAATGGCGATGAGCAATAAATCAACAGTGTCATTGTGGTTCATCGAGTAGAGAACGGGAGCCCATCCCCAAGGGAAGAGCTTTCCGTGGCACTTGGCAAGCGCACCTGCCAAAGAGGGAACAGTGACACCGAACGCTACCATTTCGTCGTTTTCATCTACCACAAAGCAAGCGTAGTCGGGGTTGACGAGCGGAATGAACTTGTTTGCGTATTTTTCAATTTGTTTGTCGCTCAAATCAACCGTACCATAAAGAGGCGCATACGCCTCGTTGACAAGACGAAATACTTGCTTGACGTAGGGTTTGTAATCTCTGCGGTGCTTAAGAGATGCAATGTGATATTTGCCTTGTCGTTCGTTACGAGCCGCCACACGGGCAATCATTTGTGCCTCGCGAGAGTCGGGTGTGGGAACATTGATGCGGTACTCGATCCAGTCGGTGGACTTGCCGTAGCCGAGGCGTTCAAGATGCTCCTTGTAGTAGGGAGCATTATAATATGTAATGAACATACTCTGACGGTCAAAGCCCTCAACAAGCATCCCCTCGCGGTCGAGGTCGCAAAAGCCGAGGGGGCCGTGTACTTGCGCGCAACCCTTTTCGCGCGCCCAAGCTTCCACCGTATCAAATAGTGCCTTCGAAACGCGTTTGTCGTCGATGAAGTCGACCTGCGAAAAACGCATTTGGTTTTGGTTCCATTTCTCGTTGGCGCGGTGACTCAAGATAGCACCGATACGGCCAACAATCCTATTGTCCTCATAGGCAAGAAAACATTTTGCGTCACAATATTCAAAAGCGGGGTTCTTTTTTGGATTCCAATCGTCTACGTCATCCCCAAAAAAGCCGGGGACGTAGTTCGGCTCGTTTTTATAGAGTTGATTGGGGAAATCGACAAAACGACGCCTGTCACGGTCTGTCGTTACTTCTTTAATAATGATGTTACCCATATATAATCCCTTTCAAAGTGTTGCATCTTCTTCATTATACAAAAAAAGTCGAAAATTGTCAATAGTTTTGGCGCAATTTGGGCATTTGGTGGCAGATGCACAAAAACTTGAAAGTACCCAAAAAACGCTCAAACAGGTCAAAAAAATCACTTTTTTCGCTCGTTTTGCCCAAGAATTTATCTGTGCATAAAAAAGAAACATCTTGCGTTAAATTTCGACAGAAGAATACTTGAAATCGAAACAAGAATTGTGCTATAATAAAAATGTCTTACAAGTTGTAACAGGAGGTTCGTATGATAGCCGAAACAGATGACTATAAGCAACGATACGTGGGAAAATATTTGCCCGTAAAATGTATAGAAAACGATCCGTTAAGCGATCTTGATATAAAAGATAAATGTTTTGCACTCTTGATCATTCACGAGGGAAGTGTTAGCTTGCAAGTTGGCGACAGTGTCTTGGCGGCAATGGGTCCCTGCCTTATTTGCTTGGATGAAACCAAAGAGGTTAAGCTGCGCCGCAAACGCCATTTGGTGTGCGATTCGATTTATTTCAACCCGATTTTTTTGAACATCAATATGACATTTGAACGCGTGCATTCGCCAAATTATGAGGAACTTGCCAACATTCACGATTTGTTTTTGCTCAGCCCCTTTACCAGTGGTCGCCGCCCGGTTTTGCCAATGCTTGACGAAAGCCAAGCAAATATGCGGTTTCTGTTCTCAAAAATATCCACCGAATTACAGGAGCAGCCCGATTGGTATTACCCCTGCCGCAGCCGTTCGTATTTCATCGAAATTATGCTTCTTTTGGAACGCATTTATGGCTTCGTTGGCGGACGCTACGTTGAGGTGACAGAGGAAACGGATGAGTTTAACAATCCGTATCTGCAAAAGGCAGTCGCTTTTATTGAGGCGCACCACGCCGAGAATATTACCTTGCAGGATATTGTAAAGTCCTGCTCTGTCAATCATTCTACGCTGACAAAACTGTTCAAGGATGAACTGGGGCTCACTCCCATTGCCTATTTGTGGGATTACCGCATTACCGTTTCCAAAAAGCTGTTGGAGTTTACCAATCTCCCCGTTAAAGAGGTTGCCAAGCGTTGCGGATTTAAGACTCTGCAACACTTTAGCCGCAAGTTTGAGGAGCAGTTGGGCGTTTCTCCCGCTGTTTTCCGTACGCAAGCCGTTGCGCGCCGCAAGGCAAGCTTTTAATAAAATTTCAGGAGGATAAAAATGAAAAAATATATCGCGCTTCTACTTTCTTTTGCTATGTTGCTTTCTATGTCCTCGTGTAATCTGTATGAGAAAATTTTTCCCATTCTTACATCGCCCGAGCCCACAATTCCCGACGTAACCACACCAAATGAGACAACCCCTCAGTTGCAAGAAACAACGACTGAACCCGAGGAAACCACAACCGAGCCGAAGGAGCCGGAGAATACCCCAAATATTGAAGAAACTCCCACGGACGAGCTCCCGGAAGATGCCTTTGGGTACTATATGGGGATCTTTGATGCTTACTGCTTGGCAATCGAGCGTTTTGATTTGATACATGAAAATGCGCAGACCATTTACAAGGAAATGGAGCTCGATGATTTAGAAAAGGCAGAAGCATTTCAAAAACTTTTGAAATGTACCTACGATTTTTACCCTTACGATGATAGAGATACCAACGTGACCACGCCCGAAAAGCTCGATTATTTCAGATATACCGAGTACGACCTAAACGGTGATGAAACAAAAGAACTGATATTTTTGACAAAGGATTATCAAATTTTGGCGATCTATTCCGGTGGCATGTATGATTCGGTCTTGCTTGGCACTTTTGCGCCGGGGGATGCTTGCTGGATAGATAGCGAGGGTAGAATTCACATCAATGATCACTCGGTTTATAAGATTCAAAGAGTTTATGAGATCGCACCGGGGGGCAAGAAGTTAAATCTGCTCGCGGAGTACGGGCAGGATGCCGTCGGTTATTTTGAAAAAGTAGATGGCGAAAGAAAGAAAATCAACTATTCGAAATTTGATGAATTGAACAAAGAATACGGCAAGTATCGCAGCCCTTCAGAGGCAGCCGAAACCACTCGCGACGAATCGGGCTTGAGGGCTGCTCCCTTGTATTCACAATGGCACCAAAAACTCCCCGAAGCAATGTATCGCCCTGCTTTGAATGGCGACGAGCAAGTGCTCCTTCAAAAAACAGGGGAAATGGTTTATCTCAAGGATTACCTCCCCGCAGGCGGAGAGGTCTCTCTTGCAAAGTGTGACACACTGCGCTACATCTATTATGACGTTGACGAAGATGACGTGATCGACGTTGCGATCGATTGTGGCAGCGAAAAACTGTGCTTAACCTATCACAACGGCACTGTCATCCTCAGCTCTCTTTCTGTGGATATATGGGAAGCAATCGAGGAGAATGATTTCTGGTATGTGTATGACATTTGCACGCTGGGGGCTCCGTGGCGAGAAAAGATAATGTCACTCCAAGAAATTCAAGCTATTGCGAGCTTTGCTTTTCGTATCGAAGACGGAGAAAGCACGGGGGCCTGCGGCACATTGATTGTGTATCGTCTCTTGGTATCCGATGAGCCGGATGAAGACGGATATTACCTTGTTACCTTGCGTGAGGAGTACTATCACCGCTGCGAATTTGAATGTTGCCCTGATGACGGATCGGAGTATCATCTTACAAGCTTCCGTGATAGCGCTTATATGTTGGTTCACGAAAGAACGGGAGAGGTGCTTTATGATGCACGTACTTCTTTAGTAGGTGCACAAAAACTAGCAGGCGAATATTGGGGCATTGCGGATGGGCAAGTGATTTACGGGTCAAATAAGACATTTGTTGTGCACATTCTTGTAAAAGATGACCCCAACTTTACCAATGCATTCTATCACGTTTTCCTGCAAATAGAATACTACCAAAGTACCGCATACGAAAACGGAGAGCCGCCGTATGAAGTCAAAATAATGGATTCTGTTTATGTTTGCAAGGATGACGGCAGTTATTATACCTATCCCGATCTTAGTGGAAAATAATTTTATGGCAATATCTAAAATCAACCAAGCCCCACCGCATTTTATGCGGTGGGGCATTCATATATGATTGCTCGTCCAAGGGAAAAAGAAAAGGCACTCGCCATGCGAGTGCCTTTTGGTGTTAAAATTATTGTGCTTGATTCAAGAGAGAGTAGTTTACAAAGTACAGAGCGCCTTCGGAATCTCGAATAACTGCCCAGGTAACAAAGCTGCCTACTTCTTTTGCAACAAGGGTTACCTCTGCACCCTCTGCCAGTTGCTTCAGGGGCTCATTGGTGGTTGCGGGAGTGCCATAGCAGTTTGCAATGCTCTTTGTGGTAACGGTAACGGTAGTTTCGAGTTTTTCGAATTGACCGGGATATTTCAACATCAAATCTTCCAAGGTAACGGTTTCCTTACCGCTGGAGTCAGAGGTGAGATAATTGAGTGCCTTACCGCCAACAAAGCCGCGAATAACCTTTTCGTTCTCTCCATCCTTCTTGGTGTACTCAACAATAAACCAAGTTGTGCCGTCAACCTCGCCGGTTGCCAAAACGGTGAGTGATTTTACAGAATCGGTAGTGGAATAAGGATTGGAAAGACTGTTGTCCTCGCCATCACCGGGGAAGATAGGAGTAGAGCGAATGGTGATGGAAGATTCCAGCAAAACGTACATCGTGGTTGCTTCAATTTTTGTGAACTCAGGATAAATCTTGAGGATATCATCTAATGTGGTATCGCCGTTGGTATAGGAAAGACAGTCAAGACTGATGTAACCTTTTACATAAGAAGGACCGTCGCCGGGTTTGGAGGGTGCAATTTCAACAACGGCGTAAGCCCATTGTTTGCCGTCAACCTCACCGGTTTGGAGAACGGTTACAGCATCGCCCTTGGAAAGCGCCAAAAGTTCGTCGGAACTGGTGTTGGGGGCTTTGCGGAATTTAACTTGGCTAACGTTATCAACATACATTGTGGGAGTGCCCTCAACATCGGTGAAGAGACCTTCGTAAATAGAGGTGTCGTTGGGGTCTTTTACCTCGGTTTCGGAAAGATAAGCATAGGACACATAGTAGGTTTTGTCTTCGCTGTACTGTACGCGAGCCCAAGTGCCGTTGGTGGCAAGAACCACAACTTCATCGTTGAGCTTGTAAGAACCCATCTTAGAGGAGAAGCTATCGTTGTCGCAAGGGTAGAGACGAACGTTGAGAGTAGGGGCAGTAACGTACATTATCTTGGAGCCACCCTCGATTGCCACCATATCGGTGCCGAGAATATTGATTTCGGTAACGCTATTGGTTTTTGCAACGTATCCTTGCTTGCCGTCATATTCAACATAGTACCAAGCGGTGCTTTGCTTGGTGCAATGCAGCTCTGTTTCCTTCGGGATGCTTGCAAGAGCGGTGCCGGCATTGGCTGCATCTTGGCGAAGTTTTACTTCGTTGATGGTGAAAATCGATTTATCAACCTCTTGCCATACAGGGGCGGCAGGAGTGGTTTCTGCGGGTGTTGTTTGTGTGGGGGGAGTTGTTCCATCCGGTTCTGTTCCGCCGGGATTGTTGTTTTGTACGCGGCAGGAAGCAAGGGCAGCAGTTGTCATCAATCCTGCCAAAAGCAGGGCTACAATTCTCTTTTTCATCATGTCTTTTTGTGTCCTTTCTGTTGGTGAAATCATTTTATCGAATGGGAGCAGATGCTCCGCTAAATATCCAAATATAAGTATAACATATAATATAATGCTTGTCAATGCTTGTGGGCGAATTTTTTCTTTATTTTTTACAAAAAGCAAGAACTATTTTTTACTTTTTGCGCACTTTGGCGTTATAAAACGCCTATCGGTATAGCACGGCAAAATCTGCACAAAATAATTACCACGGAGGTGACGATTTATGAGAGGTGACGTAATGAAAACTGCCGCCGAAATTTTTGCATCGGCAAGTGTTGTGGGTGGAAAAGAGTCGCAAGGTCCTCTGGGAAACTTGTTCGATTTGCGCGATCCTTGCGACCGCTTTGGAATGAAAACGTGGGAAAAAGCAGAGAGCGAAATGCAGCGCTTGGCACTCAATACAGCGCTTGCAAAAGCGGAGACTCGAGCCGAAGAAGTAGGTGCTTTGTTCGC
Organism: Eubacteriales bacterium; assembly: GCA_045532215.1. Classification (GTDB taxonomy): domain Bacteria; phylum Bacillota; class Clostridia; order Oscillospirales; family CAG-272; genus UMGS1865. Next base: position 8,179 of record JAZSFM010000157.1, read on the forward strand.
GGGGGATTTGCTCAATCAATGTATCGGTTCGGCATACGGTTTGCAGTCTTTTGACATCCCCTATGTCGGGCTTTACGGTGCTTGCTCTACCTGTGCCGAAAGTCTTTTGTTGGCATCTTTGATGGTTAGCCACGGGATGTGCGACATCGCTGCGGCGGTGACTTCTTCCCATTATTGTTCTGCCGAACGGCAATATCGTACTCCTTTGGAGTACGGAGCACAGAGAGCGCCCACTGCACAGTGGACGGTAACGGGCTCAGGCGCATTTTTGGTGCGTGGAATTGATGTAGAAGAACCAACGGCAGAAGGGAGAGCGGTTATCCGTCGGTGCGTGATTGGTCGCGTGCAGGATAGCGGCGTAAAGGATGCTGCCAACATGGGCGCGGCAATGGCTCCTGCCGCACTCGATACACTCTGCCGATTTTTTAAGGAAACGCAAATGAGCCCCGACGACTATGACCTGATTGTAACAGGAGACCTTGGCTATGAGGGAGGCGACATTCTTTGCTCGCTGATGCAAGCAGAGGGATACGTCATAGACTCGGTTTACAACGATTGCGGACGAATGATTTATGACCGAGAAGGGCAGGACGTTCACGGAGGCGGATCGGGATGTGGATGCTCGGCGGTGGTGCTTTCCGCCGACATTTTGCCACGCATCAGACGTGGAGAACTTTCGCGTATCCTGTTTTTGGCAACGGGAGCGATGATGAGCCCCGATAGTCTCAAACAAGGAGAGCAGGTGCTCGCGGTGGCGCACTTGCTCGAAATAGAACATTTTTGATAAGGAGGGGAGAAAATGGACTTGCTTTTGGCATACTTGCGTGCTTTTTTTGTGGGCGGAATTTTCTGTGTGATTGCGCAAGTTCTCATCGATCGCACCAAACTCACTCCCGCACGCATCTTGGTGACCTACGTTGTGGCAGGCGTTGTGCTTGGCGGAATGGGAATTTATAAGCCCATCGTCGATTTTGCAGGCGCGGGTGCGACCGTACCCTTGACGGGCTTTGGATATCTCATTGCCAAAGGTGTTAAAGAAGCTGTGGGTGAGCAAGGATTGCTTGGTGCCCTCACGGGCGGATTGCGTGCCTCGGCAGGCGGAATTGCGGCAGCGCTCGTGTTTGGTTATCTTGCGTGCTTGATTTCCAAAGGGAAACCCAAATCATAAAAGCGTGCAGGGTTGAATTGTGCATAAAAAGTTGAGGGGGAACTTCTTGCAAGAAGTTCCCCCTCACGTTATTTACAGTTCTACTATTTTTTCGCAAAGTTCCTCATAGGAGATTCCTGCGGCTTTGGCTGCCATTGGGAGCAGACTCAGGGGAGTCATACCGGGCAGGGTGTTGGCTTCAAGGCACCAAACCTTGCCGTCCTCGTCCATTATGTAGTCAAAGCGTGCATATCCGCGAAGGCGAAGCGCTTCAAATCCGCGCCGTGTTGCTTCTGCGGCTTTTTTTGCAACACGTTTGGGGATTTCGGCAGGGCAGACCTCGCGAGTGTTGCCTTGATACTTGTTTTTGTAATCGTAAAATCCCTCGTTGGGGATGATTTCTACGATGGGGAGTGTCTCGCCATCGAGAATGGCAACGGTCAGTTCGCGGCCCATAATCTTTTTTTCGGCAATGATGCGGTCGCCCCAAGGAGCGGCGACATCAAGCGCGGCGTCAAGCTCGTTTTCGTTCTCAACAATCGTCACACCCACGCTTGAGCCACAGCTTGTGGGCTTGATGACGCAGGGCAAACCGATTTTTTCAAGAATTGTCGTGCGACTTTCGGGGAGCGTGGGGTCGACGAATACCCAATCGGGCGTGCGGACACCCGCATCACGCAAAAGACGTTTGGCAAGGTCTTTATCCATTGCCAAAAGAGAACCGACGTAGCCCGAACCTGTGTAACGGATGCCGTAATTGTCAAGTGTTGCTTGCAACTGTCCGTTCTCGCCCATTGCTCCGTGCAGAGCAAGGAATACGCGGTCTGCCATGCGGCAGAGCCAAAGAACATTGGGACCAATGAGACTTTCGGAGTTGCCGTTTTCTTCTTTTAATTTTTTTAGGTCTGGGATTTCTTCATTGATGGTGTGAGAATAGTTCGCCTCGGTTTGAAAAAGCGAAAAGGGGTCTTTTGGCAACTCGCGAATGCCGCAGTAAGCATCCAAAAGAAGAACGTGATGTCCGTTTTTAATCAGAGCATTGGCAATCAGACTTCCCGAGGTGAGCGACACCTCGCGTTCGGGGGAGTAACCACCTGCAAGTACAACGATATTCAAAGCATAGAACTCCTTTCATCAAAGGGAATGTTGGAAAGATAAACCACGCGGTCATTGCCGCCAAAGTCGCGAATGACGCGGATGTGTGCAAAATTGTGTTCTCTGCCAAGGGAGATGAGGGCATTTGCTTGGTCAAAGCCAATCTCAAAGAGGAAAAATCCGTCTTTTTTGAGGAGCGGTGTATAATTTTTCAGAATTGCACGGTAAAAAAGGAGACCGTCCTCGCCGCCATCGAGTGCTACTGACGGTTCTGCATGCACCTCGGGAGAGAGTGCATCAATATCCTTTGTGGGAATGTAAGGCGGATTGGAGAGAATTGCATCAAAAGGAGCATCTTTCTCCAAAAAGGGGGTGGGAGAGAGCACGTCGGCAAGGATACCGCAAAAACGTGCATCAACTTCGTTTTTAGTTGCATTTCGCTCGGCAAGAGACAATGTATTCGGAAATTTTTCAAGCGCTATCGCCTTTGTGTCGGGGCGCTCGGCAAGCGTTGAGATGGCAATGCAACCGCTCCCTGTGCAAAGGTCTGCAAAGTGTGCACCGATCGGTAAGAGACGGATAGCGTTTTCTACTAAAATTTCGGTATCGGCACGCGGTATGAGACAATCGGGCGTGACTTCGTACGTTTGGCGATAGAATTCCCACTCTCCCAAAATGTATTGGAGCGGTTCGTGTGCCAAACGGCGGCGAATGGCATCTTCGAGGGATGCGTTGTCGTAGTCGCGGTCGGGGGCTGCGCGCAAAAGGGAGGGGGAAACGGCACAAAAATGTTCCATCAAGAGCTGTGCATCGTATTCGGCATTTTCTATTTTCGCATCACAAAAGATGGTGCAAAGCTGACGGTATGTCATTGTTTTCCTCCTTTTTGGCATCTGTCCTTTATCATATTATCACAGAATGATAAAAAAGGGAATAGATTTTTGAAAAAATATAAAAAAATTTTTCGCAAAACTCTTGATTTTTTCAAAAAATGTGTTATACTTTTTATAGTACGAGTGTAATCGTGGCAGTGTGCCACAATAAGCGGAGGTTTTATTATGGAAAACGAAGGCGCAAAAAGAGGCAATACAATTTTGAAAATTTTGGGCATTCTGCTCGCCATCGGCGCAGTATGCTTTATCGTTGTGAAAGTTTATAGAAAGTTCTTCCCCAAAGAGCAACCCGTTCTTGAGGGTGAGGCAGAGGACGCTGACGCAATCGCAGACGCATCTGTAACCGAGGCGGCAGCTGCAGAGGCAGAAACTTTTGAAGTTCCCGCAGAGGCAGTTATCGCCAATGCAGATCAGATGGAAGCGTAAAATTTGATTTTCTTACATCCGAAAACGGCTTTCCGTATGAGAGGGAAGCCGTTTTCTTATCTTGACGAAAGGAAACAGAATATGGCAAACTACAGAAGAGGACGCATCAACGAAGAGATGCAAAAGGAATTGACAATGATTTTGCGCCGCGTAAAGGACCCCCGTGTCAGCGAGGCGTTTATCAGCATTACGTCGGCAGACTGCACCCCCGACCTCAAATTTGCAAAAATTTATTACTCGGT
>JAZSFM010000133.1:0-5397 GCA_045532215.1 Eubacteriales bacterium
CCTTCAACGAAGGTCTTGCCAGCGAGAGTAAACTTCTTATTTTCTTCGTCCATTGCGATATCACCGCAACCGGAAACGCAGCACTTACCCATACCGCGAGCAACAACTGCTGCGTGAGAGGTCATACCGCCGCGAACAGTCAGGATACCCTGAGCTGCCTTCATACCGGTGATATCTTCGGGAGAGGTTTCAAGACGAACGAGGACAACCTTCTTGCCTGCGTTCTTCCAAGCTTCTGCATCTTCTGCAGAGAATACGATTTGACCGCAAGCAGCACCGGGAGATGCGCCAAGACCGCGGCCCATGGGCTTTGCTGCCTTGAGTGCCTTTGCATCGAATTGGGGATGCAACAGAGTATCAAGGTTACGAGGATCGATCATCAGAACTGCCTCTTCCTTGGTCTTGTGGCCCTCTGCTACAAGGTCAACAGCGATTTGGAGAGCTGCGGGAGCGGTTCTCTTACCGTTACGGGTTTGGAGCATATAGAGCTTTTCATTTTCAATGGTGAACTCCATATCCTGCATATCGTGGTAGTGATTTTCGAGAATTTCGCAAACATTCTTGAATTGCTCGAATGCTGCGGGGAACTTATTAGCCATCTCTTCGATAGGCATAGGCGTACGAACACCTGCAACAACGTCTTCACCTTGTGCGTTGGTGAGGAACTCGCCCATCAGCTTCTTTTCGCCGGTTGCGGGGTCACGGGTAAATGCTACGCCGGTACCGCAGTTGTCGCCCATGTTACCGAATGCCATTGCCTGTACGTTAACGGCAGTACCCCAAGAATAGGGGATGTCGTTGTCACGACGGTAAACGTTTGCACGGGGGTTGTCCCAAGAACGGAATACAGCCTTAACTGCACCGATGAGCTGAACCTTAGGATCGCTCGGGAAGTCTTCGCCAAGCTTGGACTTGTATTCAGCCTTGAACTGGTTAGCCAGTTCCTTGAGGTCTTCAGCGGTCAGCTCAACGTCGAGCTTAACGCCCTTCTCTTCCTTCATCTTGTCGATGAGTTCCTCGAAGTACTTCTTACCAACTTCCATAACGACGTCGGAGTACATCTGGATAAATCTACGGTAGCAGTCATAAGCCCAACGAGCATTGCCGGACTTCTTTGCCATAACTTCAACAACCTCTTCGTTAAGACCGAGGTTGAGGATGGTATCCATCATACCGGGCATAGATGCACGCGCACCGGAACGAACGGAAACGAGAAGAGGGTTCTCAAGATCACCGAACTTCTTGCCGGTAATGCCTTCCATCTTTTCAATGTAGGTCATGATCTCAGCCATGATACCGTCATTGATTTGACGTCCATCTTCGTAGTACTGTGTGCAGGCCTCGGTAGAGATGGTGAAGCCCTGAGGTACAGGAAGACCGATGTTGGTCATTTCTGCAAGGTTCGCGCCCTTACCACCAAGGATTTCACGCATGTTTGCGTTGCCTTCGGAAAACAGATAGCAATACTTCTTTGCCATTTTTCAAATTCCTCCAATTTTTTATATAAAATTATTTTTTGACACAATGAATGAGAGCTCCGGACGGCCGATCCGAGCCCTCTTGTTTCAAATTGACAATCTATTATATCATATCTTTGCCAATTTTTCCATAGTTTTTTTCAGGTTTTTGGCTTCCGCAACCTCATTTTTTGTAAATATTTTGTGAACAGGCGGACTTTCGAAGAAATTTTGTTTGACAGTAGGCATTTCGCATAGTATAATATTGGGGATAGAAAAAATTGCGGCGGACTTCTTTGGAGTCGGGCGCCCTTTTGCGTTTTTCGACATCAAAACGCAGGAATGTGAGGTATGTATGGCGGATATTTTTGATCTGTTCAAGAAAATTGCAAAAAAAGAAGAAGTTCCAACTACTCCCATCTCTTGGATCGTGGTAGGTTTGGGAAACCCCGGGAAGAAATATTTTAACACCCGTCACAACGCGGGCTTTTTGTGCTTGGATTATATTGCACAAAAGGAGAATATTCGCATCGATCGCTCCAAATTCCACTCGCTTTGCGGTGAGGGACAAATTGCAGGACAGCGCGTGCTCCTGATACAACCGCAAACCCTAATGAATCATTCGGGTGTTGCAGTAAAAGAAGCGATGGATTTTTACAAAATAGACCTTGCGCATATCATTGTCATTTCGGACGATACCACGCAACGCCCTGGTAAAATCCGTATTCGTAAAAAAGGCAGTGCGGGCGGTCACAACGGACTGAAAAACATTATTTACCATTTGGTGAGTGAGGATTTTCAGCGCATCCGCCTCGGCGTTGGTGAAAAGCCCCACCCCGACTATGATTTGGCTGATTGGGTGCTCTCCGAGTTTAATAAGCAAGAGCAAGAGGCGCTGTTTGCTTCGTTTTCTTGTGCCCACGAGGGGCTTTGCAAGCTGCTTGAGGGTGACATCGAAACGGCACAACGCATTTGCAACTCCTACTCCCCCGAAGAAAAGAAAGCGTAAAATATGAGCATTTTAACAAGTTGTATTCGAGAAGACCCCGAATACCGTCAGCTTTTGCGCACTGTGAGCGAGAATTTTCGTATCAATCCCCTGCCTATTTTGGCAAGCGGAATGTGCGACGGCGCATCGGATGCCTTTCTCGTCTCGCTGATTGAGGACACTCAAAAGTTGCGTGGGAACTCCCCTGCTCTTGTGGTCTGTCCCGAAGAAAAAGAGTGCGTAAAGCTCTGCGGCGTTCTCGAGCGTTGCGGCCTCAGGGCGGCGTTCTATATGTCGCGAGATCTCACTTTTTATAACATTACCGCCTCCCATGAGTATGAGCATGAGAGGCTTCGCGTGTTGTCGGGTATTCTTGGCGGTGATTTTGATGCAGTGATTGCAACACCCGATGCCATGCTCGGATACACCATTCCTCCACGCTGTTTGGAAGAAAATATGCTCCGCATCGATACCGCCGATTTACTTGAGCCAAAAGAATTGGCTAACCGTCTCATCGCCGCAGGATATGCGCGCGCTGACCTTGTAGATAGCCCCGGTCAGTTTGCTCTGCGCGGCGGCATTGTGGATATCTATCCGCCAAACGGCCGCTTTGGTGATGCCGACGGTGGCACTAAAAACGGCGCAAATGCAATACGCATTGAGTTTTTTGGGGATGAAATTGACAGAATGGTTATTTTTGATCCCGAAACACAACGCGCACTTGAGGAAATTGTCGAAGCGATCTTCCCACCTGCGCGCGAGCTTTTGACATCCCCCGATACTTTGCAAGTCCTCAAAAAAGCGCTCACGTCTCAATTAAAAGCAAACAAAAGTGAACAAGCGACCACCGAAATCCTCAAAGAAATTCGCGCGGTTGAAGATGCGATTGCAAATGGTAGCGACGTACATTTTTTAGATAAATACGTCACTCTAATCTATCCCGAAAAGGCATCGCTGACCGATTATTTTACAACCACTTCGCTCGTTTGTATCAAGAACACAAATGCCACAACCGACCGCATCAAGGCCTCCGAATGGCATCTTTCGCAAAGTATCGCCGACCTTTTGGAGAGCGGCACGATTGCACCCAAATATACCGATTACGCAAAACCGGCAGTGATGTTCGACCGCTTTTGCGACTCTCACGTTTCTGTGCATGTCGATTCGATTGCGCACTTTTTTGGCGAGCGTCGTTTGGGTGGTCTTTTTGGATTCCGTACACGTCATACGGTGTCGTATGCAGATAATCTTCCTCTATTCCTCGAAGACCTGCACGGATACGTGCAAAGTGGCTACCGTTGCTTGATTTTGGCGGAAAATGCCACCGAGGCACAAACACTCACCGACACGCTCCGTGAGGCGGCATTCGTAGTGGTCGACGAACCCGAAAACGCCTCAGATATGGCTCGTGGAACGGTGGCTATCACCTATCAAAATGCGCTTTCGGGTTTTGAATTGCCTGTTCCTGCATTCGCCGTTCTTTCGGCTCGCCCCGATGCGCGTGGCGGTTCCCTTTCGCTCTCCGCAATGGCAGGCGCTCGCAAACGAAAAAAGAAAGGCACCAAGAGTATCCTTTCTTATGCCGAGCTCGAAGAGGGCGACTACGTGGTACACGAAAATTATGGTATCGGTCGCTACACGGGCATTGAATCGCTGACTTGTGAGGGCATTACACGCGACTATATCGGTATTCAATACGCAGGGTCGGATAAATTGTTCGTTCCCGTTGAAAAACTCGATAAAGTCTCTAAATATATCGGTGCGCACGCCGATGACGGGCTCGTTAAGCTCTCCAAAATGGGGGGTGAAAGCTGGAAAAAAGCAAAATCACGCGCCTCTGCCGCGGCAAAGGACATTGCAAAAGACCTCATTCGTCTGTATGCCGAGCGTATGCGCCGACCGGGGCACGCCTTCCCCGCCGATGATAGTTATCAAAAGGCATTTGAGGATGCTTTTACCTTTGAGGAGACCGACAGTCAACTGACTGCTGCCGATGAAATTAAGGGAGATATGATGAAAGCCGTGCCGATGGATCGCCTTTTGTGCGGTGACGTTGGCTACGGAAAAACCGAGGTTGCTCTCCGCGCTGCCTACAAGGCGGTGCTTGGCGGCAAGCAGGTTGCTATTCTTGTTCCCACCACTCTGCTCGCTCTGCAACACTATCAAACCATCGTCAGCCGTATGCGTGCTTTTGCTGTAAATGTGGAGATGATATCGCGTTTCCGTACTCCAAAACAACAGGCAAAAGCACTCGCGCGTCTCTCACGTGGTGACGTTGACGTCATTGTTGGCACACATAGATTGCTTTCCAAAGACGTAAAATTCCACGATCTCGGTCTCGTTATCATTGACGAGGAACAGCGCTTTGGCGTTGTGCAAAAGGAAAAACTCAAGCAGCTTGCCACGGGTGTGGATTGTTTGTCTCTTTCGGCAACACCGATTCCCCGTACACTCAATATGGCAATGGGCGGCATTCGTGATATTTCCATTCTCGATGACGCGCCGAATGATCGCCTGCCTGTACAAACCTACGTGTTAGAAAAAGACGACCTCATTATTGAGGAAGCCATTCGTCGAGAACTTCGTCGCGGCGGTCAGGTGTTCTATCTGTTCAACAACGTTGAAAACATCAACGTAGCGGCGGCAAAACTTTGTTCTGCCATTCCCGAGGCGCGCATTACCGTAGCGCACGGACAAATGGACAAAGAAGAGCTTGAGCGCATTTGGGAACAAATGCTAGCAGGTGAAATCGACATTCTTGTTTGCACGACCATCATTGAAACAGGCGTTGATATCCCCAATGCCAACACGCTAATCGTTGAAAACGCACACCGTTTAGGACTTTCGCAGCTCCATCAAATACGCGGACGTATCGGTCGTTCGGCGCGCCGTGCCTATGCGTATTTCACCTATCCCGCGTACAAATCCATTCCCGAAATCGCGCAAAAGCGT
>JAZSFM010000076.1:0-10094 GCA_045532215.1 Eubacteriales bacterium
TTGTAGCTGTGACCTGTGGCAGGAATGTCCGTCTGCTCGGTGAGCACGATGCCACACTTGGAGCAGTGGCTGGCGGCGGGCTTGCCGGGGGTGGTGCTGTCAGCGGGTTTCTGCTGGAAGCAACCAACAAGCATAACTGCCACCAATGCTAAACACATTGCCATGGTAAGCATGGATCTGAGTTTCTTGTTCATAATTTTCCTCCATTTATGAATTAGATTATTTGTTTCACTATCTGCAAAGTTCTTTCCTTTAAGCAATGATTCCCCTTCCGATCCTGCAAAATCGGTTTTCATTATGTAAGGAAAGAAAATCGCAAAGATATATGAATGTATACATTATACCACACGAAATGCAACTTGTCAACCTCTAAAGTGATGTTTTTGAGTAAAAAAATACATAAATTTGCATTTTTTCATAAAAAAAATAACAAAATCACCCCCTTAGACGAATTTTTTTGCAGTTTTATGACCGCTTTCCGTCATATTGGTTTTGCCTAAAAATATTTTTTGAATGTCTTATTCCCTGTTTTTTTATTGTTTTTTTCAAATCTATTGACTTTTTATGCCAAGAGGTGATATAATAGAACAGATAGTGACTTTTGAAATAAGACTCGTTTGGAATAATTGTAAAAAGGAAGTCAAAATTATGTTATTTGGAAAATCAATCAATCGGTATTATTTGCGATACCTACATCTGTTTATATTGGGCACTCTCGCGCTCGTGACGGTTGACTACGCACAGCTTGAAATTCCCGAGCTCTACCGCTATCTCATCAACGGCATCAACACCGGCTTTGTGGAAATCGGTGGCGAAACACTCCCCTTTGATTTCGACTTTGTGCTCGACCGCATCTGCCAACCCATGATGATTATCATCTTGGCAATGGTAGCCGGAAGATTTGCGTGGAGAATTTGCTTTTTTGGCGCAGGCATCAAAATGGAAACCGATATGCGCCTGCGTATGTTCAACCACTGCAAAGACCTCTCGCAGAACTACTACCAAATAAACAAAGTCGGTAATCTGATGTCCCTTTTTACCAACGACCTTGACACCGTACAAGAATCGTTTGGTTGGGGAGCCATGATGCTTGCCGATGCACTCTTCCTTGGTTTGCTCTCTATCGTAAAAATGATACAAGTAAATGGGTTGATGACGCTGTTCGCTCTCATCCCTATGGTATTTATGCTACTTGTATCCCTCATCGTCAGCAAATATATGATGATGAAATGGGACACAAGACAAGCTGCGTTCTCTTCGCTTTCGGATTTCTCGCAGGAAAGCTTTTCGGGCATTGCCGTTATCAAGGCATTTGTTAAGGAAGCCAAAGAGCTTTGGGCGTTCAAAAAACTGAACGCCGAAAATGAAAAAGCAAACGTAGAATATACAAAGCTCTCTACCCTGCTCCGTATTTCTGTTACCCTGTTTGTCGAATCGGTTGTTTGCGTCATTCTCGGCTACGGCGGATTCCTCGTTTGGCGTGGCACGCTTGACGTTGGTCAGCTAATGGAGTTTATCGGATACTTCACCTCTATCGTTTGGCCAATCATGGCAGTTTCGGAGCTGATTGATATGACCTCTCGCGGCATTGCATCCCTCAAGCGCATTGAAGAGTTGCTCGATGCCAAGCAAGATGTGGTCGATCGCAAAGGTGCTACCGAAATTACAGGCGTGAACGGAAAAATCCAATTCAAGAACCTTACCTTCCGACACAACCTCGGCGAATACGACGCCCTGAAAAACATAAACTTTACCATCAATGCGGGTGAGAACGTTGGTATTATTGGTAGAACGGGGGCAGGAAAAACCACACTCGTTGACCTGATTTTGCGCAATTACAACGTCCCCGACGGCACACTCTTTGTTGATGACCGCGACATCAACGACATTACCATTCGTTCGCTCCGCGATCACGTAGCATACGTTCCGCAGGATAACTTCTTGTTTAGCGATACCATTGCAAACAACATTGCGTTTGCATCGGATAACAGTGACATCGAATCTGTCAAACGCGCGGCAGAACTTGCCGAAGTGAGCGACAACATTGAGGAGTTTACCGATAAATACGAAACGGTTCTTGGTGAACGTGGTGTAACCGTCTCCGGCGGACAAAAGCAACGTATTTCGATTGCACGTGCCCTAATGAAAAAAGCGCCCATCCTCATTTTGGACGACTCCCTCTCTGCCGTTGATACCAAAACAGAAAAGAACCTTTTGCAAAACCTGCAAAAGGAACGTGGCGGCAAGACTACCATTCTCATTGCACACAGAATTTCTACCATTGAACAAATGGATAAAATTGTTTACATTGACGACGGCAAAATTGTTGCCGTTGGCACACACGAAGAACTGCTCAAGACCTGCCCTTCCTATGAGGCGATGGCTGAATTGCAGAAATTGGAGGCGGAGAAATAATATGATATTTGAAACATACTACCCGCTCATCATTATCGGTGCCGTTCTTGGCGTCTTTTCCATCATTTTTATCCTTGCCTATGCACTCGTCAAAGACAAAAAAGAATCGATGGGCTTTGACCGTAACATCTCTGACAAAGAAATCGTCAAACGCCTGCTCGTGTATGCAAAACCATATGTTGGACAGTTTGCATTCGTTTTGGCGTTGATGCTCTTTTCCATCTCGTATGACATCATCGGCCCCTACCTCATCGGTAACATTCAAGGTTACATCAAGCAACCCGAATTTGATCTCGCTCCTCTGTTTTTGAGAATTGCACTTTACGCAAGCATTCTCGTTGTTACCATGATTTGCTCTTACGTGCAGTCGATCACCCTGCAAAAGATTGGTCAGAAGATCATTTCCAACATTCGTCTCGACCTGTTCAAGCACATTGAAAGTCTCTCGCACGAACAGCTCAACCACATTCCCGTAGGTAAACTTGTTACTCGCGTAACAAACGATACCAACGGTGTTTCGATGATGTTCACCAATATCATCGTTAACCTCATCAAAAACGTATTCGTTATTCTCGGTGTGCTGGTTGCAATGCTTTGCATCAACTATATGCTCACCCTGATGGTGCTCTGTTTTGTTCCCTTTATCGTTCTATTTACCGTCATTTTCCGTAAATTCTCCAGACGCGCATACAGACGCGTAAAGGATAGCACCACCGATATCAACACCTTCCTTTCCGAGAACCTTTCGGGCATTAAAATCACGCAATTTTTCAACCGCGAAGCGAAAAAGCTGGATGAGTTCAGCGAGAAGAACACCAAACTCGGCCGTGCAAAGTACAGACAGATCTTTGTATTCGGTATTTTCCGCCCGATGGTATTCATTCTTTATCAATCCTCGGTACTTGCACTGTTCTTCTTGGGTGCAAAAGGCGCACTTGACAACACCGAAATTTTGGGACAGATCGTCACCAGTGAAGTCATCGTTTCCTTCTATATGTACATTTCCAAGTTCTTCAACCCGATTCAAAACCTTGCAGAACAGTTCAACTGGTTGCAATCGGCATTTGCATCGGCGGAAAAGATTTTTACCATTATGGACATGGAACCCATTATTGTGGATAGCGAGGATGCTATTGAGCTTGATACGGTTGAAGGTAAGATTGAGTTCAAGAACGTTTGGTTCGCTTACAATGAGGGCGAATGGGTGCTCAAGGACGTTTCCTTCACCATCGAACCCAAGCAAACCGTTGCATTTGTCGGCTCTACCGGTTCGGGCAAGACCACCATTCTTTCGCTCATTTGCCGCAACTACGATATTCAAAAAGGTCAAATCCTCATTGACGGTATCGATATTAAAAAGATTAAAATCGCATCTCTGCGTAAACACTTCGGTCAAATGTTGCAGGACGTATTCCTGTTTTCGGGTACCATTCGCGAGAATATCCTCTTGCGCGAAGAAGGTATTGGCGACGAAGAAGTTTGGGAAGCTTGCAAATACGTCAATGCCGATTCCTTTATCTCTAAATTGGAAGAGGGCTTGGATTATCAAATTTTGGAACGTGGAAACAACTTCTCGGCAGGTCAGCGTCAGCTGCTCTCCTTTGCCAGAACCATCGTGCACAAACCCGAGGTTATGATTTTGGACGAAGCTACCGCGAACATCGACACCGAAACCGAACAGCTTATTCAAAATTCGCTTGAAAAGATGATGAACATAGGTACAATGCTCATTGTTGCACACCGTCTTTCCACCGTTCAGCATGCAGATAACATCATCGTGCTCTCGCACGGAGAGATTATGGAGCAAGGTAACCACTTCGACCTGCTCAAAAAGAGAGGTAACTACTATAATCTCTATACCCTGCAAAATAAAAAAGCAGATTTGCTCAAAACACAACAAGCTACTTGATTTTGTCCAAAAGACGCATATATGTAGTAAAAAACACACAAAAGGGACACCCACGGGTGTCCCTTTTGTGTGTTTAGTTCCATCTGTCATCGTACAATGCATCGGGAACTTCGTCCTGCCACCCGATATAAAAGGCGGTGGCGTCACCGATATTGTTGCGGTTTATGTAATAAGACATATTGAGCATAATGTCATTTTTATAGTACTTTTCGGCAAGTTGTTCGCGTGACGCACTCGAATAAAAATTCTCCGCTCCGTATAGGTACAGTATTTCGTGTGCTACGATAGATGCCTGCGAACCGACGGGCTCGTTGCCTGTGGAATTTCGGTCGCGTACAAACAGAATACAATGTTCATCGATTGGGGTTAAGACATCCTTTTTTGGATTGATAGCATACCCCGTGCCATTTTTGTTGAATATTGTTAGACAAATAACCTCATCGGTTTTGTAAATCGATCGAAACGCTTTTATCATAAGTGCGGTGTTGTAATAGCCGACGTGGCATGACGCTTGCAACAAAACGTCAATAGTTACCAAGCCCGTTTCCTTTGTGCTTGTAATCACTTCGTCATCGTAAGGAACCGAGCGATAAACCTCTTGAATTTGCAAATTGAGCGTTACGCCATATTTTTCGGCTTCCGCCTCTAAAAAACGCAGTCCGGGTTCAATTTCGTTCTCTGTAAAGCGATCCATCTCTTCATTCGTCCACGCGCTTTCAAAATCGTCCATATAGAACAAAACTACCGACACCGTATCGCGCAAATTCTTGCAGGTGCCGTGCTGATAATCCTCTCGCAGCTTGTTGATTTGCGAAAGATCAATCTCCTCTTCGGGGGGATTTTCACCTGACACATCACCGTTTGTGGTAGACGTCGGCGTGGTTTCTTCGGGGGTAGTCTCCTCGGGAGTGCTCACCGTGGGGGTTGTTGCTTGGGGTGTCGTTTGTAGGGGAGTGGTATTCTCCTCGTTGACGCGCTGACAACCTGCGACGGATAAAACAATAGAAAAAATCACCAACAGCAAAAGTGTTTTGCAAAAACTGTTTTTCATACAAATGCCTCCTCTCTACCATAATAAACGGAAGTTGTAATGCTTTCATCACTCGCATATTGAAAAAATTTTGTTTGCTCTTATTTTATCATAAAGGCACAAGGATGTCAAGATTTTCCCAGACAAAGTGTAGCGGCACAAAAGGTCAAAATCCAAGGATTTTGACCTTTTGTTTATGCATATCTGATTTAAGATTCTTGCGTTTGTGCAGCTTTTGCCACGGTTTCATCGGTGATGGTAGCCATAGCTTCTTCCATAGACATTCCGTTGGCAACGGCTGCCTTACGGGCCGCGTTGACCGCTTGAATGGTCTTGATTTTTTGCCCGTCAAGCGAGTATCCCTTCATAGAGAAGAGTGTCAGCGCCCATGCAAACATGGGAACGATGCAGAACAGTGCAATAACTACCCAGTTCATGCCCTCAACGTACGGAGTTGCTTTGGTGGGAAGATCCTGAACGCCGATGAACAGAAGTGCCACGGAAACAACTGTTGCCGAAAGAGAGGAAACAAGCTTATCGACAAGCGAGAAGAGTGTGCCCATAATGCCGGGAATAAATTTGCCCGAGCGATAGGTCTCGTAGTCGGCGCAGTCGGCAACCATCGGGATGGGCATATCTGCCGTGGCGTAATAGGCGCCGTAGCCAACGCCAAAGAAAATAATGAACAGAATTGTATAGAGGTTGATGGTAATCTTAAAATCGGGACCGAAGAGGGTTCCCTCAAAAATGCTGAGGTTCCATGCGGGGTCTCCAAACTTCCAAAGTAGTAGCATTACCAGCACACCAATGTAGGATGCAAATGCAACGGCTACATAGGTCATCAGCGACTTCTTTTGACCGTGCTTTTGTGAGGTGCGGACGGTGAGCAGGAAGAAAGGTGCCGAGAACACGTAGCCCATAACCATCATAATGAGATAGAGATTATCGTAATGGTTATCGGAAACAACGGTTTCTACAAGCACATTGGGATCCGCGACACTGGGAAGCATTTCGATATGCGTACCAAACTGCGTCATGCAGCCGTAAAGCATACAAAGAACGGTAAGGTTTGTTGCAATTGAGAGTGCGAGCTTACAGCCGCCGCCCGCAACCATTAAGCGTTGCAGGGGCTTGTTATTCTTAACGATGTCAACGTACTCTCTCAGCTTCAGCTGCTCTTGCTGACCGCCAATGCCAAAATACTTGGTTTGGTCTTTTTCCCAAATACCGATGATAGCAAGAACGGTAAGAATGATGGAAATAACCACTCCAATGGGAGTCATAATGGCAAACCAGGTTCGGTTGTAGTCCCCTGCAATGCCGTTACCTGCAATAATAGGACCGACAAACTGCATGGCACCCATGCCTACGAGCGATGCAATGGTGTTAAAAACGGTGAAGAGCGGACGTTGCTTGGGGTCGTTGGTAAGAACAGGTTGTGCCGAACGTGTAACCGAGGTTTGGAAAGTATAGCCGATTACCCAAACTGCATAAAGAAGAACAAACAGAGTGTAACGCAGCCACATCATGCTTGCGGGTACGAGAGGCGTGAGAATGTAAAGTGCAATGACCGAAATTGCCATAATAGCATTACCGATAACCATAAAGGGACGGAATTTGCCGAACTTACCATCGGTCTTATCCATGATCGCACCAATAATGGGGTCGGTGATAGCATCGAACACACGCATTCCCGTAACCATAAAGGACGCGAATACCATTCCAAGTGCCAACACCTTGTTACCAAAGGTTGCGATGTAAGAAAGGATCAATACGAAGTAGACATTGGTTGCACCGTTGTTCATTGGGAACAGTGCTAATTGATAAAATTTGGCACGATTGAGGCCGTTTGTTTCACTCATAATGTTTTCTCCTTTTGCCGATTAGGTCCAGTTACCGCCGCCGGCAATTTTCTTTCCAAGCTTATAGTTGGGATTGGGAAGCGCTGTGTGACGGATGTTGATTGTGTCGCTGTGCTCTCCTGCAACGGCCTTGACTTCTACCTCACCCTTCAGGGGGATGCGGAAACGGAAGACCTTATCGCCGGTTTGTGTTGCGAACTTTTCGCCGTTGACATACAACGTTACCTCGGGGCAGTTGGAATAAACCTTGATGGTTGTCTTCTTTTCTGCGCGGTCAACGTAGCGTCTGCCTGCAATGTAAACAAAAGGATCTTTGCTCCACCATGCTTTGTAAACATAGAAGCTATCCTTCTTCGTCTTTCTGTCAAACGTAACAAGTCCTTTGTGGTTCATGCCGGGTTCCCCGCCCTGATTTCTTGCATCGGCGGCAAAATCGAACATATTCCAAAGGTGGGTTGCCCACATAAAGGGGCGTTTATCGAAGAACCTGAGCATATACTCGTTGTATTTGCATTGGTATTCTTCGCTTTGGTCTCCACGTCTGGGGTGAGACGAGTGCAGATTGGGCATACATTCACAACCATACTCAGAGTAGCCGAGGCATCGATTTGGGTATCTCTTGTGGAAGTAATCCACCCACAAATTGTTGAGCCACATAAAGGGGGTGTACCAGCCAAGGTAAAGATTCCAACTGACAATATCGGAAAGATGTCCTACGGGATCGAAAGGCGCACACATTGCATAGCACGCAAGCGTTGTGGGACGGCTGGGATCCATTTCGTGGATGAGGTCATTGAGAACCCTGTGGTTATCGAGCATATCTGCTCTCTTTTTGGTGGAAATGGTAATTTCGTTGGAAATGCCCCAAACGCAGATAGAGGGATGATTGTAGCACTGAACAATCAGCTCCTTCATTTGGCTGATGGTATTCTCTCGCCCATTGGGCATATGCTCAGAGATATAAGGAATCTCCGCCCAAACAACCATACCATATTCGTCACACAGGTCATAAAAATACTGATCGTGCTGATAGTGTGCCAAACGAATGGTATTGGCACCAACCTCACGGATCATCGCCATATCGATGTCGTGATGCTCCTTGGTAATTGCGTTACCGATGCCGCGCCAGTCTTGATGGCGGCAAACCCCGCGCAAAGGATATTCCTTACCGTTGAGAATGAATCCCTTTTGGGAATCCACACGGAAAGAACGCACGCCAAAGCGGCAGGAAACAAAATCTACGGCTTCCTCATTCACCGTCAGCGTTGCCTCGCAGGTGTAGAGATAAGGATCCTCGATGCCGTGCCAAAGATGCACTTTTTCGATAACGATAGTCTCATCGGTGTCGTCTCCCGTACCAACCACACGTCCGTCCGCATCCTTGAGAATGACCGTCACCTTGCCATCGGGAGCGTTGTGCCAAGTTCTAACCCAAACAGCGGCATCCTCACCGCCAACCTCGGGACAAACGGCAAGACCTTTGCCGCCAAAGTGATCTAAATCAAAGTGATATTGATTTACGGTAATGAGTTTAACATCGCGATAGATGCCACCATAGAAGGTGAAGTCCGCCTTTTGGGGATAGACTCTATCATTTTTGGAGTTGTCCACCTCCACTACCATGTGGTTCTCTGCAGCGATATAATCGGTGATATCTGCGCGGAAGGTGGAGTATCCGCCATCGTGCGTCATAACCGTTTTACCATTCAAAATAACCTTTGCGGAGGCATTGACACCTGCAAATTCAATATAAAGTCTTTCCTCTTTATTCAGCGTAGGTGAAGAAAAGTTCTTTTCATAAACGCAAGTGCCGCGGAAGTAGTCATCGCCGCCGTCTTGACCGTCGATATTGTTCCACGTATGTGGGATATTGATCTGCTTTTCACTGCCATCGTGGTAACGGAAAAGCCAATTTTCGTTGATAAGTTGCTCTTTTCTCATAAAAGCTCCTGTAACAGAATGGTCTCCCTGCCCTATTGGTGTGCACCGGTCACGGACAGGGAGACGTATTCAATTAGTTATATTCTTCTTCGGATGCAATCTCTGCAGGTTCTTCTGCTACATCCTCGTAGTAGCAATAGTATTCTTGCTCTTCTCTGCTCTTCTTGATCTTGTGCTTGATAACGAAGAACAGTACCATCAGTGCAACAATCGCGATGGTTGCGTAGGTGATGGTGTTGATGATGCCGGGAGTTACTGCCTTAACGGTTGTGTCAGGGCCAACACCGTTCATTGCTGCGGAATTGATGATGGTGTAGAGGTTGTGATGCATTGCCTCAACCATTGCGTTAACAACTACGGGATCATCCTTTTCGTCCTTGAGTGCGTTTACAGCGTAAGGAAGCATTGCGTCGAAGCAGGTAACACCGCCTGCAATAACGGCGTCAGCACCGTTACAGTAGGTAACGAGAATGTTGTCGGTGATAGACATAGCCTTGTTGCCCCACTCGCCACGAAGAATGCCGGTCATAAGTCCCTGATGCATACCGGACCAGGTAGTACCCCAACGGGTATAAGCGGTCATAACGCCGCCTCTGCCGCCGTTCTCTTCAAGAGCCTTCTGGAATGCCTTGAGGTAGATTTCACGAGCAGCCTGCTCGGTAACCCATGCAGCCTGACCAAGACGATCCTGCTCACAATCGTTAAGAGCAAAGTGCTTCATAACAACGTCAACACCCTTGGAAAGAATACCCTTAACCTCGATTCCGCCCATCTCGCCTGAAAGGAATCCGTCCTCGGAATAATACTCGAAGTTACGTCCGCCGTAAGGAGTACGGTGAGTGTTAGCGCCGGGGCCGTAGAGGCAGGAAACGCTTGCGTCAAGGCAGTCGTTTGCGATCATGAAGTCGGAGGCCAAGCGGTCTTAGGAAGACAATCT
>JAZSFM010000026.1:0-25143 GCA_045532215.1 Eubacteriales bacterium
AAGACAATCTCACCAGTCAACTCCTTGGCTCACAGAACGACATGGCTACATCCGACTTCTCCGCGCCACGGCAATTCGTTTTGGCGTTATCGTGGGTGCAATCTTGGCACTTTTCACCAATATCGATTGGAGATATGCCGTTATTATAGGAGCCTCGGTGGCTCTCCTTGCGTCGGTGCTTTTGCCCCTCGCTATGTATATCAAGCTCTTGCCCTACAAAAAATTCAAAGAGTCACTCGGTCGTCGCATTCTAATCGACGCACCCGTACGCTTTTTGGCAAAAAGGGGAATGGTTGGTGGATTTTTCCTCTTAACCGAGAGCAATCTGGTGCTCCTTTCCGAGGAGAAAGAAAAACCTGCCCTTGAGCTTACGCAAAAAGACGTGTCATCCATCGCCCTTGGCGAGGATGTTGGCGTCATCGACATTTATCTTGACCAAAAACAGTTTATCAGGTTCGTCAGTGCCATTGACGAGGAGATCATTGAAATTCTCGAGCAGCATGGCTGGAACGTAACCCGTCGAAAGGATTTTTATGATCACTTCTAAGCAAAGAGCATACCTTCGCAGTCTTGCCAATCCGATTCCCACCATTATGCAAATCGGCAAAGGGGGACTGACCGAAAACCTTCTCAAAACCGTTTCCGATGCACTTGAAGCGCGTGAGCTTATCAAACTCAACGTGCTCGAGAACAGCGGTGAGGATGCTTATGATCTTTTGCAAGATCTTGCCGCACAACTCGGTGCCGAACCCGTAGCGGTTGTCGGTCGCAAGATCGTTCTGTATCGCGCATCCGAAAAGAAGCCCGTTATCATTCTGCCAACAAAATGATACGCATTGGTATTTATGGCGGCACATTTTCACCGCCGCACAACGGGCATATTGCCGCCGCAAAAGCGTTTATGGAGCAAATGTGGCTGGATTTTCTTTACGTTATCCCTACGGCAACGCCTCCGCACAAGGAAATGGACGTTCCCGTGGATGCCGCCCATCGCCTCGAGATGTGCCGCTTGGCTTTCTCGGATGTTGAGGGAGTGTATGTCAGCGACGTGGAAATGCAACGCGGCGGACGTAGTTATACGGTTGACACCTTGCGCGAACTTTCGGGTGAAGACCGCCGACTTTTTCTGCTTTGCGGCACCGATATGATGCTCACATTGGGAAATTGGCGCGAGCCCGAGGAGATTTTCAAACTCTCTTATCCCGTTTACATTCGTCGCGAAAAGGATGCTATCATCGATAAGCAAATCGTGCAAAAAATTGCAGAGTACAATGAGAAGTATGGCAAAGTCGTGCGTCGCATCGTCACCGAGCCCATCGAGCTTTCTTCCAATCTCGTGCGCGAGCGCATCAAGAACGGGGAAGAAGTTTCGCATCTCATTCCCGCAGCGGTAGAAAAATACATTCGTGACAACCATTTATATGTTTGAAGACCTACGAGGTAGCGCATAATGATAAAGATCACAGAAAAAATGCTTGATGCCTTGCGTGAGACGATTAAGGGCAGTATGTCATCAAAACGCTTTACCCATACGGCAGCGGTTGAAGAGATGGTTGCGCGCTTGTGCGCCTTGTATTGCCCCGAATATACCTTGCAACTCCGCGCCGCGGCATTGCTTCACGACTTGACCAAGGAGCTCACGCCCGAAGCACAAGAAGCACTTTGCGAGGCCTATGACATTCCCGTAGATGAGGGGCAACGCCTCTCTCCCAAAACCTATCATGCCAAAACCGCGGCGGCGCGCATCCTGCGCGATTTTCCCGCGTTTGCAGATCCCATTATTGTGGATGCGGTGCGTTGGCACACAACAGGCCATAGGGGCATGACTCTTACCGAAAAACTTTTGTATCTTGCCGATTACATCGACGAGTCACGCACCTTTTCGTCTTGCGTGCTGTTGCGCCGATACTTCTTTGGCGCAGAACCGGAGCTGATGACAAAGGAAGAACGTGAGCGCCACTTGCGTGCCACACTTCTGCTTTCCTATGAGCACACACTCAAGGATCTGCTTGCCGAAGGCGCACCCATCGACGAGGATACTATCCGCGCACGCAACGAGCTTTTGGTCGAAGCGGCAAAGGATACAAAATAACACAAAATTGAAACCACTCTCATCGTTACATATCAAAAAGAGAGGTGTAAGGATGAGAAACTATATTAGAATTAGCGGACTGTTGCTCTGCCTTGTTTTGTTTGCCACTGCTTTATTGGTAGGGGCAGAAGAACCGTCCGATGCAACTCCCACAACCGTAACCGCGGCAGAGAAGGAGCGGATTACACGCATCCTTCTCTTGGGATGTGACCGCGCCTCGGGGCTTGCTGACAGTATTCTGTTGGTTAGCATCAACGAGGGGGAGCGGAGCACCTCCATTTTGCAAATCCCGCGTGACACCTATGCGGAATATACCGCAAAAGATTACAAAAAGATCAACGGCGCACTCTCAACGTTGGGGGAGAGTGGAATGAAAGACTTTTTTTCATCCGCCCTTGGCGTGCCAATCCATCACTTTGCAGTGGTTAAGCTCGATCTCTTTTGCAAAATGGTCGATGCCATTGGCGGTGTTGAGGTTGAGGTGCCGCAAAAGATGGAATATCACGACCCCGCACAAGACTTGCATATCTCACTTGACGCGGGCGAGCAACATCTCAACGGCAAAACTGCCGAACACTTTGTGCGCTACCGTTCGGGCTATGTCAACGCCGACCTCGGACGGCTTGATGCGCAAAAACTGTTCTTGCGCGCCTTTGCACACAAGTGCCGCGCATTGACCGCAGCCGATTATTTTCGCTTAGCAGGGGTATCGCTCACGGGGGTGCAAACCGACCTCGGCATTGGGGATGTCATTCGTTTGGGAGCCGTTTTGCGAGACTGTGACCCCGAAACCGTGCCGATGCAAACGCTTGCAGGGCAAGCCGTCAAGGGGCAGAGCGGTGCGTGGTATTACGTTCTCAACCGCGAGGGCGCGTGCCGACAGATCAACGAATTGACCTATCCCTCGTCTTTTCTCAATCTTTCGGATTTTGATGCCGACGGACTTTTTGACCGCGTACAAAATCCACAATTTCACAACGTCTACACGGCGGCGGAGGACGCACTTCCGCTCGTCTTCAATCCCTATTGAAAGGAAGCATACAAACAATGGATCAAACAATGCAAGAAAAAATCCCCGCGATCAATCAGGACTCCACATCCGAAGAGATGGCACACGCTATTTTTGACGTGCTCGATGCCAAAAAGGCATACAAGCTTAAGGTACTTCGTGTCAATGACCAAACCGTCATCACCGACTATTTCGTGATTGCCACGGGTAACTCCAACACACACGTCAAGTCTCTTGGCGGCGAGGTAGAATATAAACTCTCCCTTTGTGGTATCGACCCGTTGCACTACGAAGGCAGAGACAGTGACGGCTGGGTGGTTATCGACTACGGACACGTTATGGTGCACATTTTCAGCCGCGACCAACGCGATTTTTATCAACTTGAAAAACTTTACGGCGACGCCGAGGAAATACATTTTGTCGGTATAGACGAGGCAGCAGAGGCCGCGTCCGACAAGGAGGAATAACAATGAAATACGATTTTAAGCAAATTGAACCCAAATGGCAAAAGAGATGGGAAGAGGAGCACGCATTTGAAGCGCAGGATAACAGCTCCAAGCCCAAGTACTACAACCTTGTCGAATTCCCGTATCCCAGCGGACACGGTATGCACGTAGGCCACATCAAGGCATATTCCGGTCTTGAGGTTGTCTCTCGCAAGCGTCGTATGCAGGGCTATAACGTATTGTTCCCGATTGGCTTTGACGCATACGGTCTCCCCACCGAGAACACCGCCATCAAAGATAATCTCCATCCCCGTATCGTTACCGACCGCAACATCGAAAAGTTTACATCTCAGCTTAAGAGAGTCGGTTTCTCTTTCGATTGGTCGCGCGTAGTGGATACCACCGAAGAAGATTACTACCGTTGGACACAATGGATTTTCCTGAAAATGTTTGAGAACGGTCTTGTTTTCCGCGATAACGCACTGGTTAACTATTGCCCCAGTTGTAAGGTAGTTCTCTCTAACGAGGATTCCCAAGGCGGCGAGTGCGACATTTGCCACAGTGCCATCGTGCAAAAATCCAAAACCGTTTGGTATCTGCGCATCACCGAGTACGCAGACAAGCTTTTGCAAGGACTTGAGGAAGTGGATTATCTCCCCAACGTAAAGCAACAGCAGGTCAACTGGATCGGTAAATCCACCGGCGCGTTCGTGAATTTCTCTCTCAAAGAAATTGATGAAAAGCTCCGCATTTATACAACTCGCCCCGATACGCTCTTTGGCGTAACCTTTATGGTTATCGCGCCCGAGCATCCCATCATCGAGGCAAACCGCGACCGCATCGCCAACATCGACGCTCTTGATGCTTACCGTGAAGAGTGCGCAAAGAAGACCGAGTTTGAGCGTACCCAGCTCGTTAAGGAAAAGACAGGTGTTTGCATCGATGGCTTGACAGCTATCAATCCCGTTTCGGGCAAGGAAATCCCGATTTACATTTCCGACTACGTAATGATGGGCTACGGCACGGGTGCCATTATGGCGGTTCCCGCACACGACGAGCGCGACTGGGCATTTGCAAAGAAATTTGGCATCGATATCGTTGAAGTCATCAAGGGTGGCGACATCGCAACAGGCGCCTACACCGGCGACGGTGAAATGATCAACTCCGACTTCCTCAACGGCTTTGATAACAAAAAAGATTCCATCGCTCGTATGATCGAACACCTCTCCGAAAAGGGTATTGGTGAGATGGGCGTACAATACAAAATGAAGGATTGGGCATTCAACCGTCAAAGATATTGGGGCGAACCCATTCCGATCGTTCACTGTCCCGCTTGCGGCATCGTTCCCGTTCCGTATAGCGAATTGCCTTTGCGCCTACCCGAAGTTAAGAACTTCGAGCCCGGTGAGGGCGGCGAGAGCCCCTTGGCAAAAATCGAGTCCTTTGTCAACTGCAACTGTCCCAAGTGCGGCGGTGCGGCAAAGAGAGAGACTGACACTATGCCACAATGGGCAGGTTCTTCTTGGTATTTCCTGCGCTATATCGATCCTCACAACACCGAGGCGCTGGCTGACCCCGAAAAGCTCAAGTATTGGATGCCCGTTGACTGGTACAACGGCGGTATGGAGCACGTCACGCGCCATATGATCTATTCTCGCTTCTGGCACAAGTTCCTCTATGACTTGGGCGTAGTACCCGTAGCAGAACCTTATGCAAAGAGAACCGCACAAGGCCTCATTCTCGGCTCTGACGGTGAGAAGATGTCCAAATCTCGCGGCAACGTTGTTGACCCCAACGACATGGTTGACGTATTTGGCGCAGACGTTCTGCGTACCTACGTCCTCTTTATGGGTGACTACGGTAGTGCCGCTCCTTGGAACGAAAGCTCTATGAAGGGCTGTAAGAGATTCCTTGAGCGCTTTGGAGATTTGATGGATATGGCAAAGGGAAGTGGAGAAACACCCAAGCTGACCTCTTCCATTCATAAGGTTATCAAAAAGGTATCGCTCGATATCGAAGACCTCAAGTTCAACACCGCAATCGCGGCTATGATGGGGCTGCTCAACGATATTTATGACCAAGGTACCCTCACACGCGACGAGCTTGGCATCCTTGTGCGCCTGCTTTGCCCCTTTGCGCCTCACTTGGCTGAGGAGATGTGGCAAGACCTTGGCGGCAAGGGACTTTGCTCGCTTGCCGAGTGGCCCCTGTGGGACGAAGCCAAGACCGTTGACAGCACTGTTGAGGTAGCTGTTCAGGTCAATGGTAAGGTTCGTGCAACCGTCGAACTGCCTCTCAACTGTCCCGCAGCCGATGCGATTGCAACGGCAAAGGCAAACGAAAAGATCGTTCCCTTTATCGAGGGCAAAACCGTTATCAAGGAAATCAGCATCCCCAACAAGATTATTAACATTGTTGTCAAATGAGAGGGAACATTCTGATTCTCTCGGAGGATGCCGTTTTTGCTCGTATGCTGGAGCTGGAGCTTGAAGCAATGCACTTTTCGGTAGCAATCAACTCCACTCCCGCAGGGCGGCAAAATGACCTCATCCTCGTCGATCTTGATAGTGCATCCATCCCTCAAAAAACGGGGGAGGAGGCGCGTATCGTCGGCTTTACAAGACACTTTGAAGTCTCCCAACTCGATGCCGAACGGCGTTGTTCCATGATTTTGCATCGTCCTTTCCAAATGCGCGTTTTGCGCGAGGAGGTCGCACTCCTCGATGCCACCGAGCAAGAGAGAGAGCAACGCAGAGGGGATAAAAACACTCCTGAAATCGCTCTTGATGGGAATACACTTACGCTTGGTGAAGCTACGCTTACTCTGCGTCCAAAAGAAGCGCTGGTGATGTCCTGTTTGCTTGCCAATCGCGGGGCAGCCGTCTCGCGCGAGGAAATCGCACGAGTGATCGGCGAGTCCTCGGCAAACAAAACCGACGTTCATGTCTGCTATTTGCGCCGCAAGATCGCCACCCTCACCGAGCGGCAGATTATCAAAACCGTTCGCGGCAAAGGATATAAAATTGACTAAGTAATCAGGGAAGTGTCAAAAGACATTTCCCTGATATTTTTTATCCTATTCTCTTTACAAACCGCGTTTTTTGTGATACAATAAATAAGAAGAAAAAGAGAAGGGAGTGAGAACGTGGAGAGAAATGTAGCAAAAGACGAGTTGTTTATGCGCCAAGCCCTCGCACAAGCCGAAATCGCGGCTGAGAGTGGCGAGATTCCCGTAGGCGCGGTCATCGTCAAGGATGGCGAAATTCTTTGTACTACCCACAATCTATGTGAAGAACTCCACGATGCCACCGCACACGCTGAACGGTTGGCTATCTCCGAGGCAGGGCGTCTTGTTGGAAGTTGGCGCCTTTCGGATTGCACCCTCTATGTCACTCTCGAACCATGCCCCATGTGCACGGGTGCCGCAATCAATTCTCGTATCGGTCGCATCGTTTATGCGGCAAAGGATCCGCGTGCGGGAGCTTGCGAAAGTCTTGTCAAACTCCCCGCATATCCGTTAGAGTCGACTCCCATTTGCGAGGGCGGATTTTTAGAGGAAGAAGCTCTCTCTATGCTCCGCACATTCTTTTTGCAAAAAAGAGGTGAGAGAAAAGCATAAACTTTTGGCTTTTCTCTTTACAAGCCGCAAAAAATCGGCTATAATATTGGTGTTATATGTTTATTCCCCTGAAAGGTTGGTTTTGTTATGTCTGAGATGAAAATTCCCGAAGGTTATCGCTCTTTTTTGAGCTTCCGTCAAACCGAATGTGCCATTAAAAAGGTCAAGGACTTTTTCGAGCGCGATTTGTCGGTGCAGCTCAATATTTTGCGTGTGTCCGCACCGCTGTTTGTTTCCCCCGAGAGTGGTCTTAACGATAATCTCAACGGCACCGAGCGTACAGTACGTTTTGACTTGCTCGGCGGACAAGACCTTGAAATTGTGCAATCTCTTGCAAAATGGAAGAGACACGCGTTGTGTATGTATGATTTTGGACCCGGTGAGGGACTCTATACCGATATGAACGCGATTCGTCGCGACGAGACCACCGATAATATCCATTCCATCTATGTCGACCAATGGGACTGGGAGAAAATCATCACCAAAGAGCAGAGAAACGAGACCACTCTGCGCGAGGCAGTTGAGGCGATCTATCGCGCTCTGCATCATACCGAAAATTACATTGTAAACGAATATGAATTCATCGGCAAACTGTTGCCCGAGAACATTACCTTTATCACTGCACAGGAGCTTGAAGATCGTTATCCCGACAAGACACCTAAAGAACGTGAATACTTGGCAGCAAAGGAATACGGTGCGATTTTCCTGATGCAAATTGGCGGCAAACTGAAGAGCGGCAAGCCGCACGACGGACGCGCCCCCGACTATGACGATTGGACACTCAATGGAGACATCATCATTTACTATCCGATTTTAGATATTGCCCTTGAACTTTCGTCTATGGGTATCAGAGTAGATGAAGAGACGCTCATTCATCAGCTGAACGAGCGCGGTTGCCCCGAAAGAGCAGAATTGGCGTTCCACAAAGCACTCTTAAACGGTGAATTGCCATACACCATTGGTGGCGGTATCGGACAATCGAGACTTTGTATGTTCTTCTTACGCAAGGCACACATTGGCGAGGTACAATCCTCGTATTGGACGCCCGAGGAAGTAGAGCATTGCCGCGAAAAGGGCGTTTACTTGTTGTAACTTCAAATTTTTAGTGACACCAAGTACAAGTTTTTGATGAAACTTTTTTCAAAAAGTTTCCGCAGTCAAGGGCGCGAAGCCCTTGTCGCGCGTCTCAACGCGCGAAATAAAACCTCGGCGTTTCTTTTCGGGCGTTGGCGAAGCCAATGCGGCGGAGCGAAGCGTAGCCTTAGGTTCTTTCTTTGCGCCTCCTTTTTGCAAAGAAAAGGCGGCTATGGAGACTGTCTGAATTGACGGTCTGTTCGTTTTGAGAAAACTTAACATCCTACACCCCTTATCCAAAACCTTCCCCAAAATTTGATACATTGAAAGGAGACCACATTATGCAACACACCAAACGACTCACATCCTTCGTTTTGGCAATGCTTTTGGTAGTGTCTCTTTTCTTGTTGCCATCCTGTCGCGAGCCGGAGCCACCCGAAATCGAAGTCAAAAATTTGACTTGGCCCGTTTCCGTGCCGCTTCCCACTGCCCAGCAGTTTGTTGATGCAGTCCCCGAAGGATATACCATCTCCCTTGCCGAAAAATATAGCTTCTCGGCTTTGGGTACATATCCTATTTCTCTCACTCTTACCGATGAAAAGGGCAGAGAGTTCACCTACTCTGCAAATTTGACACTGGTTGACGATAACACACCGCCCACCATCAACGGTGCGCGTGATCTTGTTACCTACATTGGGAGTGGTGTCTCTTATCTTTCAGACGTGACCGCCACAGATGATTGCGATGCAGGCGTTAAACTCGACGTCGACACCTCTCGGGTTAACCTCAAAGAGGTCGGTGTTTATGACGTTATCTACCGCGCAACCGATGCGGCAGGCAACATCACCGAGGTGCGCCGCACGCTCTCGGTCTATGAAGAAGAAATCACCGAGGAAATGCTTTATAGCCGCCTCGATCCCATCCTTGCGAATATCATCAAGGACGGTATGACTACCAAACAAAAGCTGCGCGCAATTTACGATTACGTTTATCTCAATGTGGCATACGTTTCCACCTCGGATAAGAGTAGTTGGGTACGCGCCGCTTATAACGGTTTGATGAGTCGCAACGGCGATTGCTTCACCTATTTTGCACTTTCCAAAGCAATGATGGAGCGCGTCGGTATTCAAAATATGGATATTCAACGTGATCCCGCAATCGTGGCGATGGTCAACGAGCGCCACTATTGGAGTCTTGTTAATATTGGTAGCCAAGCAGAACCCCAATGGTATCACTTCGACTCCTGCCATCTCAATGATATCGGGCGCCCGTGGGGCTTTTTGATGACCGATAATCAGTTGCTCCAATATAGTGACAAACGCGAAAATGCCGACGGAATTTCGGGCTATTTCTATTCTTACAATACCACGGGATATCCGCCCACGTCTACCGAAATCATCACACCGGTTTACCCTTAAAAGGAGGACAGTATGCAAACCAATATTCTTGAATACTTGGAGGCAACCGTCCCCCGCTTGCCCGATAAAATCGCCTATTCCGATGGAACAGACAACCTAACCTTCTCACAACTTTCCCACCACGCGCGCGCACTTGGAAGTGCGCTTGCCGAGAGGAGATATTACCGCCGTCCCATTGCGGTACTGATGAAAAAGCATCCGAGTACCGTCGCCGCATTTTACGGATGTGTCTATGCAGGATGCTTTTATGTTCCGCTGGACATCGAAATGCCCACCTCGCGCATTGAACTCATTTTAGAGAACGCAAAGCCCGCGGCAATCATCACCGACAAAAAGGGAAGTGCCATCGCCGAAAACTTACATTTTGATGGCGAAATTCTTTCTGCCGAAACCCTGTTCGAAAGTGATTTCAACGATACGGCACTTTCTTCTATTCGCGCAAAGCAGATCGACACCGATCCCATTTACATCGTTTTCACCTCGGGTTCTACAGGCATTCCAAAGGGAGTTGTCGCTTGCCACCGATCGGTGATTGATTACATCGAAAATCTTTCCGAGGAGCTTGGCTTCTCGGAGGAAAGCATCTTTGCTAACCAAACGCCCCTCTTTTTTGATGCTCCCCTCAAGGAGCTGATGCCCGTCATCAAATTCGGTGCTACGGCATACCTTGTTCCCAAAAAATATTTTGCATTTCCCATGTCACTCTGCGATTTTCTCAACAAGCACAAAATCAACACCGTCTGCTGGGTTGTCTCGGCACTGACGATGATCTCGGGTATGGGACTTCTCGAAAAGAACCCACCCAAATATCTCACTACCATTGCGTTTGGCAGCGAGGTCTTTCCGCCCAGCCAGTACGCTATGTGGCGCAAAGCGTTCCCAAACGCCAAATTCTTCAACCTCTACGGTCCCACCGAAGCCACGGGAATGTCCTGCGTTTGGCCCGCTACGCGCGAGTTGGAGGAGGGCGAATCGGTGCCCATCGGTCACCCCTTCCGCAACACCGACCTGATGCTCATTCGTGAGGACGGAACCGAAGCCGAGGAAGGCGAGATTGGTGAGATCTATCTGCGTGGCACTTGCGTGACAATGGGGTACTATAACGATTCCACCCGCACCGATGAAGCATTTGTGCAGAATCCGTTGCAAAACGCCTATCCCGAGCGTGTATACCGCACAGGAGACCTTGCTTATCGCAACGCGCGCGGAGAACTTGTGTTTGTTTGCCGCCGCGATGCGCAGATCAAGCACATGGGGCACCGCATTGAGCTTGGCGAAATTGAAGCCGCCGCACAAAAATGCGAGGGAGTCAGCCGCGCCTGCTGCCTCTACGATCCCATTACAAGTCGCATCAAACTCTTTTATGCAGGCGAGACCGAAAAGGAAGCCCTCACAACCTATCTGCGCGAGCATCTGCCAAAATATATGATGCCCGCCGCCCTCTGCCGCCTCTCCGTCCTGCCCCTAACCCCAAACGGCAAAATTGACCGCCGCGCGTTGGCGGAGATTATTTTATAACACAAAAAAGGATAGCACCTGCTATCCTTTTTTACTTTCCAAAACATCTTATTTCTATTGACATTATATAATAAATATGATATAATATATTCGTATGTTGTTTTAGAAAACACCAAATTTTGCATATGTGGGAGGACGGGAAATGCGACTGGATAAATTGCTTTCGGAATGTGGGATTGCAAGCCGTAAAGAAACTGCAAAAGCCGCCAAGGCAGGGCAGATCACAGTCAACGGAACCCCTGCCACCAAAGCGGATATGCAGGTCGATCCCACCGCTGACGTCGTCACATTTTGCGGTCGCAAGGTCGTGTGGAGAGAGTTCGTCTACGTGATGCTCAACAAGCCCGATGGCTACGTCAGCGCCACCGAGGATTCTCGCGGCGAGCAGGTCGTCACCTCGCTTTTACCCGAGGAATATCAAAAAATGGGGCTATTCCCCTGCGGTCGCCTCGATAAGCATACGCTGGGGCTCATGCTCCTAACCAACGATGGGCAACTCTCGCACCGCTTGCTCTCCCCAAAACGCCACGTTGCCAAAACCTACGCCTTCCGCGTCAAGTTTCCGCTTTCCGAAGAGGATGTTTCCGCACTGGAAGCAGGCGTCGACATTGGCGGCTACTTCACAAAACCCTGCACAGTCAAATTGACAGGCGAGAGGGAAGGGCGCATCACCCTCACTGAGGGCAAATACCATCAAATTAAACTGATGATGGAAGCCGTCCACAATCAAATTACCTATCTCGAGCGCATCACCTTTGGCCCCTTGTCGCTGGATGCCTCGCTTTCGCGTGGCGAATGGCGAGAACTGACCGACGAGGAAATCACCGCGCTCAACCAATCATAAATTCTATGTCCCAACAGAAAGGAACTGCTACAACGATGAACATTATTGAAAAACTCTCGCAAGAATTTAACATCAAGGTCGAACACGTCGAAAAGACGGTTGAACTCATCGACGAGGGCAACACCATCCCCTTTATCGCGCGTTACCGTAAAGAAGTTACGGGCAGTCTTGATGACAACGTTTTGCGTGACCTGAACGACCGTCTCAACTTTTTGCGCAACATCGAAAAGAGAAAGCAAGAGGTATTCGACCTCATTTCCGCACAGGAAAAGATGACACCCGAAATTGCGGCAGCCATCGAAGCAGCCGTTACTATCACCGAGGTTGATGATATTTACCGCCCCTTCCGCCCGCACCGCAAAACTCGTGCATCCGTGGCAAGAGAAAAGGGACTCGAGCCCTTGGCAGCTCTTATCATCGCGCAAGAACCCACCTACGAGCCCGCAATCGAAGTGCAAGCCGAGGCGTTCATCGACGAAGAAAAGGGCGTTGCTTCTGTTGAAGAAGCCATCCAAGGCGCAAAAGATATTATTGCAGAAGATATTTCCGACAATGCCGAGTTCCGTAAAGAGCTCCGCCGCCTGACCTTTGAGTTCGGTACACTCTCCGCAAAGGCAGCCAAGGAAGAAGATTCTGTTTATTCGCAATATTACGAGTAT
Organism: Eubacteriales bacterium; assembly: GCA_045532215.1. Lineage (GTDB taxonomy): Bacteria > Bacillota > Clostridia > Oscillospirales > CAG-272 > UMGS1865. The sequence goes on from JAZSFM010000026.1 coordinate 12,680, forward strand.
GCCGAAGCACTCAAAAAGGTGCTTCCTCACCGCGTACTCGCTATCAACCGTGGCGAAAAGGAAGATTTCCTCAAAGCGAGCATCAATATTGCTCCCGAAATCGTACTCAATTATCTTTTCTCTCAAATTCTGCTCAACAATCAGAGTCCTGCAGAGAAGTACGTTTCCGCCGCTATCCTCGATAGCTACGACCGTCTGATCGCGCCCTCTATCGAGCGCGAAATTCGTAGTGACATCTTTGATAACGCCTGCGAGGGTGCAATCAAGGTCTTTGCCGATAACCTCAGCCACCTTCTCATGGCATCTCCCCTCAAGGGCAAGACCGTTCTCGGCTTCGACCCCGGCTATGCACACGGTTGTAAGCTTGCAGTTGTTGATAAGACCGGTAAGGTTGTTGACACCGCAGTTATCTATCCCGTTAAGCCCCGCGAAGAGATCGAAAAGAGCAAATCTATTATGAAGCGTCTGATCACCCGTCACAATGTCGACGTCATCGCCATCGGTAACGGTACGGCATCCAAGGAGAGTGAGATCTTCGTAGCAGGACTGCTCAAAGAGATCCCCGAGGATACCAAGTATATCGTTGTCAGCGAAGCAGGTGCATCCATCTACTCGGCATCTAAGCTCGCTGCCGAAGAATTCCCGGAGTTTGACGTTATGCAAAGAAGTGCGGTTTCCATCGCGCGCCGTCTGCAAGATCCTCTTGCAGAGCTCATCAAGATCGATCCCAAGGGCATCGGTGTCGGTCAGTATCAGCACGATATGAAGCAAGCACGCCTTGACGAAGCACTCGGCGGCGTAGTAGAGGATTGCGTAAACGCCGTTGGCGTTGATATCAACACCGCATCTTACTCGCTCCTGTCCTATATTTCGGGCATCAACATCACCTCTGCTCGCAATATTGTTAAGTACCGCGAGGAGAACGGCGAGTTCACCAACCGCGCACAGCTCTTAAAGGTTCCGCGCATCGGGGCCAAGGCATATGAGCAGGCAGCAGGCTTTTTGCGTGTTCCCGGTGGCAAGGAGATCTTTGATAATACCGGTGTTCACCCCGAATCCTACGAGGCAGCCGCAACCCTGCTTGCAAGCTTTGGTTACACCAAGGCAGATGTTGCCGCAGGCAACCTCAAGGATCTCGGTTCCAAGGTTGAGGGTGAGGGCATTGCCAACGTTGCCGCAAAGCTCGGCATCGGTGAGCCTACACTCAAGGATATTGTCAGCGAGCTTGAAAAGCCCGGCCGCGACGTGCGTGATACACTTCCTCCTCCCATTCTGCGCGATGACATCCTCGGTATTGAGGATCTCAAGCCCGATATGGAACTGACGGGAACCGTGCGCAACGTTATCGACTTTGGCGCATTTGTTGACATCGGTGTTCACCAGGATGGTCTCGTTCACATTTCTCAACTTTCCGATCGCTTCGTTAAGCACCCCTCCGATGTTGTTAAGGTTGGAGACGCCGTAAAGGTGCGTGTTCTCAGTGTTGATATTGCCAAAAAGCGCATTTCTTTGACAATGAGAAGCCGTCAAAAGGCGTAATTTAATAAATTAAAAACAGGTGGTGTTTTCCGCCTGGGGAACACCACCCACACTTCCAAATGTTGTGCAGATTGCACAATAAAAAAGAAGAAATTTTGGGAGAAAAAACTCTTCCAATTTTGCATAAAATCTGTTATAATAATACGTGATAAAAATTATACCTCGTAAGAGGCGCCAAGGAGGTCAATTAGAATGGCAAGTTTATCCCTCAGACATATTTATAAGAAATATCCCGGCGGCGTTACCGCTGTTTCTGACTTCAACCTTGAAATCAAAGACAAGGAATTTTTGGTATTGGTAGGACCTTCCGGTTGCGGTAAGTCCACCACGCTTCGTATGATCGCCGGACTCGAGGAGATCACTGAGGGTGAACTCTTTATTGGCGACCGTCTCGTAAACGACGTGGCACCTAAGGATCGTAAGATCGCAATGGTATTCCAAAACTACGCTCTGTATCCCCATATGTCCGTGTTTGAAAATATGGCATTCGGTCTGAAACTGAGCAAGGTTCCGAAGGAAACCATCAAGAAAAAGGTTGAGGAAGCAGCTCGCGTTCTCGACATTACCCACCTTCTTGACCGTAAGCCGAAGGCACTCTCCGGTGGTCAGAAGCAGCGTGTAGCACTCGGCCGTGCTATCGTTCGTGATCCTCTGGTATTCTTGCTTGACGAGCCGCTCTCCAACTTGGACGCAAAGCTTCGTGCAACCATGAGAACCGAGCTTACCAAGCTCCACAACCGCGTTGAAACCACCTTCGTTTACGTAACGCACGACCAGGTTGAGGCAATGACTATGGCTACCAGAATCGTTGTTATGAAGGATGGTCTCATTCAACAGGTTGATACTCCTCAAACTCTGTATGATAATCCTGTAAACATCTTCGTTGCAGGATTCATCGGCACTCCTCAGATGAACTTCCTCAACGGTCAGCTTATCAAGAAGGAAGACGGCGTATACTTTGTATACGAAGGTAACGAACTTAAGCTGCCCGAAGATAAAGCACAGGCAGAAGCTCTGCAAGAATACATCGGTAAAGAAGTTGTTGCGGGCTTGCGTCCTGAGTGCATCCATGATGACGAGCTCTCCATCTCCAAGTGCGAAGGTGCAACTGTTGAGTGTGACGTTGACGTTACCGAGCTTATGGGTGCAGAAATCTACCTCTACCTCACCGTTGGTGAAGAGGGCAGACTCACCGCTCGCGTTTCTTCCAGATCCACCACCCGCGCGGGTGAAAAGATCACCGTCGGCTTCGATATGGACAGAATGCACTTCTTCGATAAAGACACCGAGCGTTGCTTCCTGCACTAATTCAAACACAATCGCCCAACCTTCCAAAAGAGGGTTGGGCTTTTTATTATCTATCACGTTGACGAATTTCAAAAAATATGATATAATATTTTCAAAAAACATTAACCAAATCATTTTTCTTTCACTATTAGGGCAGAAGCTTCTAAAAAACCGACAAGGAGGTGAGCAGATGAACGAAATCGAACTTCACGCAAAAATTGAAGAAGCATCCAAAACGATATTCTCGTATTGCATGGCAAAAACGCCCACGCGAGAAGAAGCCGAGGATCTTTCGCAGGATATTTTGTATGAGTTGATAAAATCAGCCGCAAATATTCGCGACGATAAGGCATTCTATGCTTTTATGTGGGGCATTGCAGGGAACGTTTATAAGCAGTGGTATCGAAAAAAGCTAAAAAGCAAAACCTGCGAATTACCCGAAGATATCCCCGAGGAAGAGCATTTCTTGGAGGATGACGGCAGTGATATATACCTTCTTCGCCGCGAATTGACATTGCTATCCGAAAAATATCGCAAGGCAACGATTTTGTATTACATCGAGAAGCGTTCTTGTGCCGAAATCGCATCTTTGCTCAACATTACCGAAAGTATGGTAAAGTATCTGCTTTTTAAGTCAAGAAAAATATTGAAAGAAGGAATGAATATGGAAAGAAATCTTGGAGAACTCAGTTATAATCCAAAAACATTGATCCCACTGTATAATGGTGAAGGACCAAATCATTTTTGGGATTTTATGCAAAGCAAAATCAAACAAAATATTGTTACCGCTTGTTATAACGATGCATTGACTGTTCAACAAATCAGCCTTGAGACCGGTATTCCACTCCCATATCTTGACAACGAAATCAAGGAACTCGAAAACAGAAAAATTATTATCAAAGATGGGAATCATTACAAGGCAAATGTGATTATTATTACAGCTGAATGTACTGATGAAATTGATCGCGAGGTTGCAAAATATCATAATCAAATTGCCGACAAGATAGAAGCATTTCTTAAAGAAAAAATGGGGTGGTATAGAGATATTGGATTTTATGGGAGTGATTTTTCAGAAAATAGCTTGCGTTGGCAATTGTCTACCATTCTGTTTAGAATGATTTTGGGTACATATGCATGGACAACAAAAGATGCACCTAGAACAGCATGGGGAGAGTCTGCATTTCTTTGGTTGATCGAAAAAATGAATACGAATATGGCATTCAACTTTTGTGATATACCTGGGAAGGACGAAGACCGTATGTATTTCTTTGACTACCAAAAGGACGGCAAAGGCGACCACCGCGATTTTTATCGAAACATGCGTTATGTAAATATCTTCTGTGATATTTGCCGAGGTAAAAACACGACGGTCAGCGAATATGATCTTGAATCTATTGCCGAGATGATTAAAAAAGGATATGTTGTTAAGGAAAATGAAATATATCGGGCTACCGTTCCCGTTTACACTATGGAGCAACATAAAACAATTGTCACTGCGATAAAAGAGTTTATTTCGGTTGAATTTGCTTCCATTATGGAAGAAATGGATGGAATTGCCACACGGATATTAAGTGCGTATACCCCCAAGCATCTGCAAAATCAGGTGGAGGGAATTGCTGCTATGGATAAGTTTGTAAACGCCGTATGTATTCCGGCAACAATTCTTATGGATAGACAAATATTAAGTACCGCTTGGCACCCTCTTGAAATGCCAACGACTTATGTAGTTTTGAACAAATAAAATTTTCAAAAAAATCGAAACCACCTTAACCGTTTTATTTTTCCAACGACTATATGTATGAAGGCGCCTGAAAACGGAAATGGAGAAGCAGATGGATAGTATAAAACTTGAACAACTGATAACCGAAAATATGAAGTCGATATTCGGCTTTGCTTTAACAAGACTTGGAAATGTAAATGATGCAGAATATCTTACGAGCGATATCCTATACGAGCTTATTAAATCGGCACCAAATCTAAAAGAAGAGGAACGCTTTTACGGCTTTATGTGGAAGATTGCGGAGAATGTCTATATGGACTATCTTCGTAAAAAAAGCAAAAATGCGAGCCGTATTGCAGAGCTTGATGAGAATATTGCTGACGAATCTGCGTCTGCTTTAGATGAAATTATTCATAAAGAGGAAATGAACGTGCTTCGGCGCGAATTGTCCTTGTTATCAAAGCAATATCGAGATGCTACTGTTTTGTACTATATCGAAAATCTCTCCTGCTCCGAAGTGGCAAACAAATTACAAATCAGCACGGAAATGGTAAAATACTATTTGTTCCGTGCAAGAAAAATCATTAGAGAGGGTATGAGTATGGAAAGATTATACGGCGAAAAAAGCTATTGTCCCAATATTTTCGAAATTGATTTTTGGGGAACAAAAGCAGGAGATGATCACGAATACCGTGATTTTGAAAAAAGAAAGATCAAAGGAAATATTTTACTTGCGGCATATTATAGTCCGGTAACCATTCAAGAAATCAGTATTGAACTTGGAGTTGCACTCCCTTATCTCGAGGATGAAATCAAATTGCTCGTTGACCGTCAGTATCTTGTTTGCAACAACGGAAAGTATTTAACGAACATTCCAATTTTTACGCTTGATTGTACAAAAACGATTGATGGAAAACTGAAAGAGCTTACCGAGGAAAGCGCACAAAAGCTTATTGCTGTAGCTGACGAGTTTGATGTGCGCTTTGGGGGCAGATTTGCAAATACAAATCTCGCACGTTGGCAAAAGATTCTCTTGTGTTTGCATTATTCATTGATTGAGACTGAAAACGATCTTGAAAAGAATTATGGTGAACTGCCCAAAGATGATCCATATTCTCTTGTGAACGGTGGCGGCGGACACGGTATTATTTGGGGCAGAAGCACCGAAAACGTTGTAGGTGAAAAACTCCCCAGAGGCATCCAAGGCATTTACAATGGCTGCCCTGCGAGCAATAAACTCGGAAGTGTTATAGCAATGAATTTTAGGCAAACTTTGAATGCCCAACACTTTGACGGACAAATGACCGATCCCGTGGTTTGCATAGCGGTTGATGGTTTTGAGAGTTTATCTAAGAATTGGCAAAAAGTGCTTAAGGATCTTGACTTCGCAGTGGACGGAAAGGCGAATTTTGCCGTATGGTCGAGTCAAGAATACGATGACCTTCAAAAGATTCTTCGTGAGTGCATTGCTATTGTATCTAACTTGAATAGAAGAACTGCCGAACTTGCGGCGAATATTACCGCTGATCTTGCACCGTCACATATTCGCAAAAACGCAGAATACGTTGGAGCATTTGTTTACCGCTTCAATGCTATTGAAAACTTGGTGAACGCATTATTTGATATGGGCTGGCTTCAATCAGCTGATGATAGCGAAAAGCCCGCTATTTGTGTTGTAAAGAATTAAACAAAACACCGCCGAGAGTAACCGTTTGGTCGCTCTCGGCGGCAGTTTTGTTATTGTCAAATATTATTCTTCTTATTCTCCAACGCTTTTATCAAATTCTCTGCATAAACGCAAAATCCTTGGGTGTTGGGATGCAGATCATCGGCAAAGTAGGTCATGTCGTGGGGAATCATTTGCAGTCCGTCAATGACCGTAATACCAAACTGATGTGCCGCGTCGGCAATGGCGGCGTTGACCTCGCGAATATGCCCAAAGGGGAGCTGAATGGTGTCAAAATCTCCGCACCAAATAGGTGTAATAACGTATACCTGCGCCTCGGGGAAGAGCTTAAATACTTTTTTTAGATATTCTTCGCAACGCAAATAAATGGCATCGAGCGAGTGAAATCTGCGTGCATCGTTCGTGCCAAAGGCAACAAATACGGTGTCGGGCTCAAAATCGCCGCGATCAAGCGTAGTCGCATCAAAGAACGCACCGCCCACACCTTGAATGACACTCTCTGCATTGAAATGGTCGCTGACCTGATACGCATAAGAAAGCGTTTCTATTTCCGAATTCCACCCTTGCGTAATCGAGTCACCAAGGAATAAAAATTTACGGTTAAAGATGTGCTGTCTTGCAACACAGCCGTCGGCAATTTCAAGGAGCTTGATGCCTGCAGTTACATTATGACCGGGGAGATGTATCGTCACACGGTGCAACTTTTCATCATTGGAAACGTCAACGAGCGTATCCTCGCCTGCGGTCGCGTGACGGTGATTGGTAAGTGTGCCGTCAACCTTGACCTCGTATTTGCCTGTTACAGTCGGACGGAACTTCACCCACGGAGAATCAGTCCAAAAATCAAGACGAATACCCGTCGAGGTTTTAGCGTTGCCGTAAATAAAGTTGTCGATCAGCGCAAAGGCATCGAGTTGCGAGGGTGTCATTTTGCAAAAATGCACACCGTCAACGTTTTCCCAACTTTGCATAGCACCAACGGTGATACTTTCAATTTGTTTGAAGGAAAGTCTCATATTGCGTCTCCTTTCTAAAAAAAGGGAAAAATACTACAATTTGTTAATAAGAATTACTGAACAGTAGGCAGGTTCAAATGAATTTTTCCTACCCGAGAGATAATGATCATTGCTTCGAGAGCCATTCCGTTTGTGAGGAGAACCATTTCAATCATACATTTGTCACCGTCTATAGTAATGGTAACGTCTTCGAAATCTTCAAATGTAACATCTGCTTTTTGGCGGTAGACATTTTTTTCACCTTCTACCGGTTCGTAATTATCTACATTCAAAAGTTGTTTGATTGTCTCATTGTTTTCCAAATCCGCAAAAGCGTTTTCTGCACCTTCGCTTTTTTGCCAATTCCCGTTTTCATCTTTTTTGTAAGTATACTGTAGGTCATCCACTGTTTCGACATAAGCTTCTAAAGTGCTGGGACCTTCGGGAATGTGTTGGATATTACCGTCAATCTCGTAGATGAGAGAAAAGCCACCAAAAAAAGGAATCCCGGTAACAAGAATTTCCGCTTGAAAGCTTTGTTTTTGCAGGAGTTTGAGTGCGTATTTTTCAAGCGGATGAACAGAGCTCCAAAGCACAATGCCAACAACCATAGCAATGCACAAAACAGCAGCAACAACCGCAAGGATTATCTTTTTTGTTTTTGTTAGTTTTTTCATTGTTTTCTCCATAGAAATTATTAAAGATATATCCATTATACCATAAGTTTGAGAGAAATGCAATGCTATTGAAAAAATTTTATCAAATGAAGAGTGACGGGAATCAGAACCAAGCCACGATTGCATTGCAATCGTGGCGCAAATTTGCTCCGCAAATTCGCCGCGAGCGCGCGTCGCGCGCACACGATTTTGAAAAGCGTCATCTATTCCAAAAAGGAACCCCCACGCGGTTGCGTGAGGGTTCCTTTTTGGAGCAGGTGACGGGAATCGAACCCGCGTATTCGGCTTGGGAAGCGGACACTCTGCCATTGAGTTACACCTGCTTGGTGCTCTACAATTATAATACAAAATGCGCTCGGTGTCAAGTATCCAAGCGCATTTTGTCAAAAAACTTTTCGTCACAATCAGACTTTTTCTGTTGAGCTTTCCTTCTTCTCCAAAAACTGTGGTAGTTGTGCTATCACGATTGCGGCAAATACAAGGGCACATCCGCCAAATTCGCGAGGAGTGAGGGTGTTGCCCGAGATGATCCAACCGCCAAGCGCGGCAAAAACGCTTTCCAAGCTCATGGTAAGGGATGCAACAGGCGGTTCCGCGTAGCGTTGACCGAAAATTTGCAACGTGTAAGCCACACCCGAGGACATAATGCCCATATACAGGAGCTGCGGTGCGGCGGCAAGTACGTTCTGCCAAACAACAGTTTCAAAACAGAGAGCAAGCAGTCCCGAAAGGATGCCGCCAATGAGAAACTGCAATGCTGATAGCAACATCCCGCCAACGGGTGCACCGTAACGGTCAATGACGAGAATATGGAAGGTAAAGGTTAGGGCACAACCGAGCATCAGCACGTCACCGAGATAGATGTTGTGAAGTCCCTCGGAAAGACTAAGTAAATAAATACCGCAAACAGCAACCGCCACGGCAAACCAAATGGCAATGCCGCTTTTTTTGCCAAAGAACATTGACACTACGGGAACAAGAACAACATAAAGTGCTGTAATAAAGCCGGCTCTTGCCTCGCTTGCCGAACCGTCGGGGTAAACCGAAAGACCATATTGCTGAAAATTCACACTCACAGTCAGCATAATGCCGCACAAAATGCCGCCAATGAGCATTTCCTTGATTTTTGCCTTTTCGGTGGGGAAGATGGGCTTTTGGGTTTTGGCGCGCTTGATGCCAAGCACCAAAAAGAGCGCCGCCGCACCGATAAAGCAACGAATAGAGTTGAACGCAAAGGGAGGGACAAGATCGGCAGCTTGTGCTTGCGCCACGAACGCAAGTCCCCAAATCAGTGCTGCTACCGCGAGTATGGCGCTACCCTTAATGTTATTGAGAAATTTCATAAAATCAGATTTCCTTTATGCCAAATAAATACAAGATATTATAGCATATTTTACAAAAAAAATCAATGGTTTTCTAAATATTGTAAACTTTTCTCTCGCATCTTGCAAAAGACGGGAAAAAATGCTATAATATAGGTATATAATGAGAAAGGAGGCACGCTTTTGTCACAACCTACGCAAAAGGCGATTGTTGAAACAACAATGCGCCTGGTCGAACAAAAGACCGTCAAAAAGATCACCATACGCGACATTGTAGAGGCCTGTGGCATTACGCGCAACACCTTCTACTACTATTTCCACGATATTTACGAGGTTCTCGAATACGCCCTTGCGGCAGGATTTGAACGCATTGGGGAGAAAAGCGAGAACTTTGAAGATTTTCTTGCATCATCCTTTGCGTTTTGCGTCGAATATCAAAAAGTGCTCTATAACCTTTATCACTCGGTAGGGTACGAGGCGCTGGCGGATTATTTGAAAAAGCAAGTGCGACCGCACTTAATTGGGTATCTGCGCAGTATTCGAGGAGTCGAAGAGGGCGAAAAGCTGCTGTGCGTTCTTTGTGAAGAGGCACTTGTTGGCACACTGATGCGCTGGGTGTGCGACCCACGCAGAACAACAGACTCGCAGGAAATTCAAACTGCTACCAGGTGGATTACATCATACTTCAACCGCGCGCTCCAAAAGACCGCGTTCAATCATCAAACAGAAGAGAGGGAAGATATATGAACCAACCAAACAACACAAATATAAATAGCGCCATTGTAAAAAGCGCAAAAATTATGCATCTTTGCTCGGCAGTCATCTTTTTGGTGGCAGGACTTTTGCTTGCTCTCGTGCCGGATTTTGAGGATTCCGGAATTTTCCGTAATACCGTAGTGGGTGTTGCCAGTATCATCATTGGTGCCACGGGCATCTACGGCTATTTTTCCAACGCTATGTACCGTTTGGCGTTCCAACTTGACTTTGCACTCGGCATTTTCAACGTCATTTTTGGCATCTTGCTTATTATCAATCCTGTTCAGCTTTCTGTTCTTCTGCCCACAGCGGTCTCTATTTTGACCATTCTCGAGGGCGGAAACAAATCGCAAATGGCACTTGAGGGCAAGCAATTCGGCATCAATAAGTGGTATCTTGTTCTCATCTCCGCTATTTTGGAGATCGCCGCAGGCATCGTTTTAATAATTCTGGCTTATCACGGCCTTGATGTTCGTGTTTGGATGGGCGTTGCGATGGGACTTGTAGGCATAACTAACTTTTGGACAACGATGTACACCGTTCGCGTGCGCAAAAACACGCATCAAATTCTCTCGGCATACACCGATGCCGATACCAAATATTAAGGAAAGGGCATTACCAGTATGTTATATTTGAATTGCTTGGCATTTGCCGCGTTTGCCTATTTGCTTGGCGGCGTAAATGGTGCCATTATTCTCTCGCGCTTGGTTTATAAAGAAGATATCCGCGAGCTTGGCAGCAAAAACCCCGGTTTTACCAATTTCAAGCGACTCCACGGCTTCGCACCTGCAACCTTTGGCGTTATGGCAATCGACATTTGCAAAACCGTTCTTCCCGTGCTCATCGCGCGACTTGTAATGGACCACGCCTTTGGAGCAGGACAGCTTGCCGCAGCAGCCGCACTCCTTGGTTGTATGCTCGGCCACGCATTCCCCGTGTGGTACGATTTCAAGGGGGGCAAGGCAGTGCTTACCTTCCTTGCAGGCGTGTGGTTTGTTGATTGGCGCGCAGGACTGATCTGCTTTGCCATTTTTGTAACCATTCTGTTCACCATCCGCTTTATGTCGGTGGCATCTATGAGCTTTGCGGTGCTGTTTCCCATCGTGCTCTTCATTCTCGGTTGCCGCAACCCCGTAACGCTTGTGATTATGGCAGTGGCAGGAATCCTTGTCGTAGCTCGCCACCATCAAAATATCAGCCGCCTCAGAGCCGGGACAGAGTCGAAATTCTATCTCAAAAAGAAAAAATAAAAGAAAATAAAATTGCTTTCAATAAGATATTCTTTTTGAAGGCGATTTTTGTTCCTGCAAACTCTCAAAAAGTGAGAAAAAATCTCACAAAACGCGCGCTTGCATAGCTCTAAAAAATATGATATACTATCATTACCGGTAAAACATAAGCTCTGCGCAGAGAGTGACAGAATGGAGATAAAATTATGAAATTGAATTTAGGAAACCAAATACGCCTGCACCGTAGGCGTATGAATCTTACACAAGAACAGTTAGCCGAAAAATTTGGAACCTCTCCGCAAGCAATTTCCCGTTGGGAAATCGGAGCAACCTATCCCGATATTGAAATGCTACCAGTGATTGCATCGTTTTTTGAAACCTCGGTAGATGCATTGCTTGGAGTTACAGAGGAAGAAAAAGAAAAGTTTTGCGCTGAACTTCAGAAATCCTTTGATACTGCGGTTCGTGCGAAAGACATTGAAAAAACGATTGAGTTCATGCGAGAAATACGTCGCAATCTTAGAGAATATCAACACTATTCGTTTTGGGGATTGTATTACGAGATTTGGAAAGTACGTTTGTTCCGAGACGAGAAGGTACTCGAAGAAATGCGTCTTTTAGCAGAAGAAATATTCAGTGTGTGCCCCAAAGACGATCATTGGGATGTTATTGATTGTATGTCATATATGGAGGACGATGATCATCTTGACACTTTCTTGGACACATATGCCAGCCGAGAGGATATGGCGCGTTCAAGCTTGCTGTTCAAAAGATACAAAATGCGCGAGGAGCTTGATAAAATTGAACCCGTAAGGCATGGCATTCTGTGGAATGAGCTTTCACATATTATAACTGCGGCGAATGATTGGCAAGTATATCTTTGCAAGGATCCAAATCATTTTATTTGGTTTTGCGAAACACAGCTTAATTATCTCAATGCCGTAAACAATTTATCTCCCGACAAGAAACATATGATAAGCGGCGGCGAGAAGCCCGATTTATGGTGTGAGGAAAGAATACAGCTTGGTATCCGTTATACGGCATCGTTTGCAAAGCTTGGGAAACTGAACGAAGCGTATGACGCTTTTGAAGACACGATACGCGTGATTGAACAGATTATGTCTATCACTGATGACGAGTTCAAGATAGGCTGTTCGTCTCCCGCACTTGAAGGATTTGCTTTGGAATCCAAAATCAATTGGCTTGAAAAATACGGCAAAGAATACAAAGAAATCAGCATGCAGTATAATGA
>JAZSFM010000121.1:0-10148 GCA_045532215.1 Eubacteriales bacterium
CCGAAAGCTTCACCTTAAGAGCAACTGGAGTACCTTTATTGCCCGATAGTATAGATTTATATGAGCTTGAAATTGTAAACACGATATTTGCGAATTGATATACAACTGCAATAAGTGCAAGCCCGATAAGCGAGTTGCGTGAGGTCTCAATTAAAGCGCAGACAGTACAGTCGGGATCAACGCAGTCGTGTACATGAGGCAAAAAAACAATAGAGGTATAGACTACGATTATTAATATGCACAAAAGGGCAACGATGTTTTTCCAATTCTTGCTTTGCATTTTTTCTATACCTCCAATTCTTAAATCTTAATTTTGAGTAAAAATCTTTGTTTATTTCTCATCACTTTTTTGTTTACAGTGCTTTTGACACCCTCCACATCCGCAATGTGCCTCTTTCCCATCGCAAAGATGGTAATCACCACCCTCTATGCGAATCGTATATCCGTTCACAAGAGCTGAAGCAAGCTTCTTTCTTGCAGTATCACAAATAAGCTGTGCTGTCGCACGAGAAACATACATATATTCGGCGCATTGTTCCTGAGAAAAACCTTGATAATCCACTAATCGAATACATTCATATTCATCAACAGTTAAAATGATCGCTTCATCTTTGGCTGAATTAGCAACAAATGTATCTGCGACAGGCATTCTGCAAACCTTACGGCATTTTTTGGGTCTTGGCATTTTACACAGCTCCTTGTTTTTGGTATATGCTAATTATAGCATAGTTTTTGGTATATGTCAATAATGTTTTTTATAAGTCAACAATTCGCTTTATTTGTTTTGAGAATAATAATAGAAAATACGAAACGAAAGTGTGATTTCAATATCAGTAATTTAACGAATAGCGGTCTTTTAACGATAGAAAAGCACTACACCTCGACAGGGAGTGATGCTTTTTGCATTTTGGGGCATCCGAGGTGCAAGATATAGGCACCGCTTATAGCGAAATGCACCACAAAAGCAAAAAAGCCCTTGTAAATCAAGGACTTTCGGCTAATTTTTAACGATAAAAACAAAACAGTAGGTCGATACGATTGTATCAATCTACTGTTTCTTATTTGGCGGAGAGAGAGGGATTCGAACCCTCGTTAGGGTATTAGCCTAAACACGATTTCCAGTCGTGCGCCTTAGACCAGCTCAGCCATCTCTCCGTGCCGACTTGAATATTATAGCACAATCAAATCCATTTGTCAAGTCCTTTTGAAAACATTTTTAACTTTTTCTTATTTAAATTTTATGTTCTGCAGATTTTTCTTTTTGATATAAAACTCTTTTTGCTCATTCCCTATTTACAAAACGAAATCTTTGTGCTATAATGGTATTACCATCATTTTGGGAGGTGCATTATGAATAAAAAAGTTGTACTTGGCATTGTAGCAGGCGTTACAGGCATTGCCGCCGGTGTTGCCGTTGGTGTTGCCGTAAAAAAAGTAGTTGACAAAATTTCCGCAGAGATGGAAAGCACGCAACGCGAGGTTTCGTTTATTTCCCCCGATGGCAACAATACCATAACACTCATTTACGGTTCTTCGGAGAGTGCTAAAGGTTTGACACGAATTTGCGTTATCGCCAACACCGAGGGCAAGGACGACAGCTGCAAACTTTTTGTGTTTGCCAAAAACAGTTCCACCCTGTTTGACAGTGAATGGATCGATAACGACCACTTCAAACTCCTCATTGGTTCCTCCAATCGCAAGCAATGCTGTGACGTAACCTTTGTTGAAGGAAAAATCACTGCAACCTATTATTTGCGCAAGATTCAAAAAGGCGAATAATTTACACGAAAAACGCACTGTAGCAAGCAGTGCGTTTTTGTTTATCCTCTCACTCTCTCGGCAGTTTTTGTGACGGATTCTATTTTACTAACTTTTTTGTGCGAAACCGCTTGATATTCCCCAATTTTTGTGATATAATAAATATGCTCAACAAATCAAATAATCTAAGAATGGTGTGGTTTCTTTTGATAGGGATAATTATACCCTTTTTAGGCATATTAAATCTTGAATTTGGTAAAAACGCAAATTCCACAGATTTAGTATGCGGATGTGGGAAACCATTCCTATTCTAATTTGATTTGTTGAGCGACAATCGGAGTTTGCGTTTTTCGGGGCGCCGGCTTTGGTTGGCGCCTCTTTTATTTTTGTAAAAAGAAAGGTATTGAGTGGATATGGAAAAAAATCAGGATTTTGGGGCTATGATGGTTGAAATGAGCAGAGTAATACGCATCTTGTTAGAGTTGAAAATTGAAGACGAGAATATTAAACAAGTTTTGGTTAAGTATTTTGATTTGAGATACAGTCAAGCATCCAGTATTCTTGAAGAAGAAAAATACTTTTGCGGTTTTTGATGTCGTTATTCCCTATTCATATCAAAATAGCACCGTCGCAATTACGACGGTGCTATTTGCTTTATCAAAACGATTTTAATTCAAAACAGATTTTACGCTATCATTTCCCTTTTCAAAATCAATTTCTTGGGTTGCTGTAACGGTTGTAACCGCGTTGCAATGGCGGAACGCCTCGGCGCCGACGTTGGTCACGCCGCCAAAATCGATTTTGGTAAGCGAAATGCAACCCGCAAAGCAGGATGCGGGGAGAGATTTTAACGTTTGAGGCAATGCAATTTCTGTCAGCGAATCGCAGTTATAGAACGCGTTGATGCCGATGGTGGTCAGTCCCTTGCCGAAATCAATGGTTGTCAGGGCGTCGCAGTTGGCAAACGCGAGCTCGCGAATGGTGGTTACGGTGTTGGGGAGTTTGACACTCCACAAGCTTGTGCAACCATAAAAGGCACGCACACCAATGCTTGTCAGCCCCTCGGGCAGAAGGATCTCTTTGAGAGACGTGCATTCAAAAAAGGCGTAATGGTCAAGCGTTTGGCAAGCATCTGTCAGAGTGATACGAGCAAGATTTTTGGGATAAAAGCCCTTGGCAAAATCGGGGTGCGCCGCTCCGAAAATGTAACCAAGATAGGTGTTTTGGGTACGACTGTACCCGACAAAAGGCAGTGTCAAGGAGCGAATGGAATCACACCCCTCAAATGCACCAAAGCCAACGGTTTCGAGCGCGTTGCCAAGGGTGAGAATCTGCAAATCGGAGCAATCCATCAGGGCGCGGTCACCAAAGGTAACAATCTTTTCTATTCCATCGATTTGCTTGAGCGATGCGCAGTTGTAGAGTGCGAATTTTTCAATAACCGTCACGCCATCGGGAAGATCGAGGCAGATAAGATCGTTGCAATCAAAAAGCGAATACGCAGGCAAAGATTGCCACTCTCCCGTAATGCGCAGGCATTTGAGCGATGCGGGAATATCGCGCGCGTTGTCCTCGTGCTTAGATGCGCCAAAGAGGTATCCCAGGTATTGGGTGCTCTCCTTGTTCTCGCCCATCAAAGGGGTTTGCAGAGAGTGTAAATTTGCGCATCCTTTCAAAACTCCCGTACCGATAGTTTGGATGTTTTGGGGAATGATCAGTGTTTTAAGCGTGATATTTTCTGCAAATGCATTGTCGGCAATGGCAGTGACGGAAAGACCTTCCATCGTTGATGGGATAATCAGGTGCTCGTTTGTTCCTTTGTAAGAGAGAATCGTAATAGTTGTCTCGTTTACAATTTCGTATTCGAAATCTTCGGCAGTGCCCTCGATCGCATTATCGAACCCTGCATTGTTTTGCACCCAGAAATCCACGCCTTCGTCCTCAATTTCTACGGGCGTGGTATCGATGGGCGCATCGGTGGTCTCCTCGGGTATATTGGAACTGTTATTTTTGTTGCCGCAGGCAGAAAAGCTTGCCGTGAGCAAGCATACAATCAAGAGCCATACAAGTCGTTTTTTTGCGTTCATATTTTTCATCCTTTTAGGAAAAGATTCTGCTATCATTTTACCACAAATTTGAGCTTTATGCAAGAGTTCGCGACGATATTTCACAATAATTTCAATTCTGTCACGCTTTCTTCTTGTAAAACACAGAAAAAAGTGATATAATAATGGGTAGTTGAAGATAAACAACTCAATACTTGGCGTTTATTGGCAAAAATCTGTTAGCCGCTTTTTCTTTTGACGAAACGGTCGCAAAAGAAAAAGCTTGCAAAAAGAAAAGCGCCGAGATTTTGTTTCGTGCTCTGCGGAGCACGAGGAGGGCTCCGCGCCCTCCACCGCGCAAGTTTTTTGAAAAAAACTTGACAAAAAACTTAAAACTTATAACAAGGAGGGCGCGAAATGGATATTTTGATTGATGAAGCGCTTGACGGACAATGTGTTCGTCGCGTTTTGCAAGCCGAATTGAAACTTTCCACAAAAATGATCAAGCATCTCAAATATCGCCCTCTCGGAATCACTGTGGACGGTAAGCCCGTGACCGTGCGGCATATTCTGTCACTCGGTGAGTGTCTTTCCTTGGCGGTCGAGGATAGCGAATCCTCCCCTGCTCTCACGCCTGTGGAGCTTCCTTTGGAGATTCTTTATGAGGATGACGATATCGTTATTCCCACAAAGCCCGCCGATATGCCCACGCATCCCTCGCACGACCACTATACCGACACAGTTGCAAATGCGCTTGCGTTTCGTTATGAAAAAGCAGGACTTCCCTTTGTGTTTCGCCCCATCAATCGTCTTGACCGCAACACGAGCGGACTTTTACTCATCTGCCGCAACAAGCGCGCTGCGGGCAAATTGACACAAGCAATGCAAAAGGGAGAGATCAAAAAGACCTATCTTGCAGTCGCAGTTGGCGAAATGACTGAGCGCGAGGGCGTGATTGACGCCTGTTTACATCGCACGAAAGAGAGCATCATCATACGCGAGGTCTGCTCTCCTACCGCTCCCGACGCCGATACGGCGTGTACCGAATATCGGGTTTTGGCTGCAGAAAACGGATACAGTCTTGTGTTGGTTCGGCCCTTGACGGGCAGAACACACCAAATCCGCGTGCATTTTGCTCACGCAGGACATCCCTTGGTAGGTGACGATCTCTATGGCACGCCCTCCCCTCTCATTGACCGTCACGCATTGCACGCATATAGATTATCTTTTCCGCATCCGATAAGCGAAGAACAATTGGAGTTTTCCGCCCCCTTATGCGCTGATATTTACAAACTGATTGAATATTGTTTTCCAACTGCACTTATGAAAGGAGTTCTTGATGAATACACAAAAAAACAATAAAAAACCGCGTTTGCCGTTGATTTGCATCATCATTTTTGCGCTGACAGCAATGACTGCAATATGTTACATCGGTTTTCGCCACAGTGTAGCATTTGCCGATGCAGTCAATCGCACCGTTAGCCCCATTGGGCGCTTTCTAATGGCAAAATTGACGGGGTGGCTTCCCTTTTCGTTTGCCGAAATGCTCCTTTTACTCTCTCCCATAATCCTTGTCACCGTTATTGTGATAGGAGCTAAATACCATTGTGGCTCGATACGTCAAATGTGGATCTACGTCGCTTGCATTTTTAGTGTGGTGTGCATGGTGTTCAATCTGTTTGTTTGGAATTTTGCACCGGGATATAATGCTCGCCCGCTTGATCAAAAATTAGACCTTGAACGCAAGCCCGTAAGCGGTGAGGAACTTTATAACACCGCCAACATTCTTTTGGAAGAAATGAAGATGTTGGAGAAGGATATCCTCTTTATGGAAACGGGTTCCTCGAGAATGCCCTATTCCTACTCAGATATGAACAAGTATTTGATGAAGGCCTATGACAAAGCGTGCGAAAAGTATGATTTTATTGATGATTTTCATTCCCGTGTCAAGCCCGTAATGCTAAGTGAGCCAATGTCGTACACACACATCACCGGCGTTTATACGTTCTTTACGGGTGAAGCGAACATCAACGTCAACTTCCCCGACTATACCATTCCCTTTACCGCGGCACACGAGCTGGCGCATCAGCGCGGTATCGCACGCGAGGACGAGGCGAATTTTGTTGCCTTTTTGGTTTGTATGGAGTCGGATGATGCCTATATTCGCTACAGCGCGTGTTTGAATATGTATGAATACGTTGCCTCGGCGCTCTACTCGGCTAACAAGGATCTTTATAAAGAGAATTACGCAAAACTCCCCAAAAAGATTATCAACGAGAGAATCGCCTATAGCAAATTCTTTGATAAATATCGCGAAAACGTTGCCGCCAACGTTAGCGAAGCGACCAACAACGCCTACCTGCAAAGCCAAGGCGCGGTTCAAGGAACACGCAGTTACGGTATGGTGGTTGACCTTGCCGTGGCATATTATCGAAATTCAATGCGCAATACGCAAAATTGATTGTGAAAGAAAAAAGAATGATACTTGTAAATAGAACCCGATTGTGCTGACCGCACAGTCGGGTTCTATTTACAAGTATCGCTTTTCTATTTTATGGGGTTGTTGTGCGCTCTGCGATCATGCGCAAAAGCGTTTCCTCGTCGATGACGGGAACGCCAAGCGTGCGCGCTTTGGTGAGTTTGGAGCCCGCCGCCTCACCTGCAACAACAAAGTGCGTTTTGGCAGAGACACTGCCCGACACCTTGCCGCCCGCGGCTTTGATCTTCTCCCCTGCCTCGTCGCGAGACATTGTGGGGAGCGTGCCCGTGAGCACGAAGGTCAACCCTTTGAATAAATCGTCTGCCGGTTTGGCTGTGGATACGGTTAGGAGCCCTGCTTCGGTCAAGCGCTGACAAAGCTCGATGTTTTGCGGATGTGAGAAGAAATTAACCACACACTGTGCGGTAATTTCGCCAAAATCTTCGATGGCGCAGAGTTCTTCCACGGTTGCACCTTGCAAAGCTTCCAGGGTTCCGTAATGCGCCGCAAGAGCCACCGCCGCGACCTCGCCCACGTTACGGATACCGAGCGCATAAACAAGGCGTTCAAGTCCCGCACTCTTGGATTTTTCGATAGCATCTATGAGATTTTGTGCAGATTTTTCACCCATTCTCTCCATTTTAGCAACATCCTCAACCGCAAGAGAATAGAGATCTGCCGCATCGGTAATCAGTTTATTTTGCAGGAGTGCCTCTACGATTTGCGGGCCAAGTCCGTCGATGCTCATCGCATCCTTGGATGCAAAATGCTCGATGCTGCGCGAAAGCTGTGCGGGACAACGGCTGTTTGTGCAACGCACAGCCGCGCCCTCGTCGGGATCATAAAATACGGGTTCAAAGCATGAGGGACACACTTCAGGAATCTCAACCGATACTATTTTAATTTTGGGTGTATCTAACCTAACAGGTTTTGTACGGAATTCGGGATGTGATTTGACCACTTCGGGAATGATATCCCCTGCCTTTTGCACGGTAACAATATCGCCAATGCGAATGTCGCGCTCGCGGATGAGTTCATAATTATGAAGCGTTGCGCGCGAAACGGTTGTTCCCGCAAGTCGCACGGGAGATAGGACAGCGGTAGGCGTCAGGACGCCCGTTCTGCCAACGGCAACCACGATATCCTCAAGTTTGGTCTGCTTTTGTTCGGGGGGGAATTTATACGCCACCGCCCACTTGGGGGTGTTGGTTCCCTCGCCCAGCACGCGGCGCGTTGCGAGATCGTTGATTTTGATAACTACACCGTCAATATCATAAGCAAGACCGTCGCGCAGTTTGCCCAAGTGCTCGATGTGGGCAATAATGCCTTCGGCATCGTTTTCCACCGCGGTGTTCTCCAAGGTTTTGAAACCGAGCTCGGTAAGACGACAAAGCGTTTCGGTGTGCGTCTGCGGCTCGCGACCATCGAGATAGAGACTTCCCTCTTGGAAATTAAAAACAAAAATATCGAGTTTACGTTCGGCGGCGATTTTGGGGTCAAGCTGACGAAGCGAACCCGCTGCAGCGTTTCGTGGATTGGCAAGAAGCGCCTGCCCTGCACTCTCGCGCGAGAGATTGATGCGTTCAAACACCGCGCGCGGCATATAGACCTCTCCACGAACTGTCAAATTGAGGGGCTCGGAAAGCTGCATTGGGATGGAAAAGATAGTGCGCAAATTTTGTGTGACATCTTCGCCCACAAAACCATCTCCGCGTGTAGCCCCCTGCACAAAAACGCCGTTTTCGTAACGCAAGGAAACAGAAAGACCGTCGATTTTGGGTTCGATGGAATAGATTGCATTGGGCACGGTTACGGCTACACGTTCCAAAAACTCGCGCAGTTCGTCAAAGGAGAAAACGTCGGAAAGCGAGTTCATTTGCACCGTATGCGTCACTTTTTCAAATTTATCCAGCGGCTTTCCGCCCACTCTTTGCGAGGGAGACGATGGATCAAAAAACTCGGGATGTGCCGCCTCCAATTTGAGCAACTCGGCATACATCATATCGTATTCATAGTCCGAAATTTCGGGATCATCATCCACATAATAACGCTTTGCGTGATACAGGAGCTTTGCGCGCAGTTCTCGCAGTTTTTGTTCAACGTTTGGCATCCTTACGACCGCCTTTCCTTGCAAATGGTAAAAAACGAGTCTTCTACGAAGACCCATCTCTTTTATTATACCATTTTTTTGCGCTTTTGTCAATCATTTTTTGGAAAAAATCGAAATTTTTATTCGCATTTTCGACAATTATTTTTCAAAATGTAAACATTTTTTGTATATTGTTTACAAATGGTAAAAATTGTGATATACTATAAGTGCAAGGGAGATATCTCTTGCAATACCGAAAGAAAGGCAAGGAAAAGCAAGATGAAAATTACCATTATTGGCAGACAAATGAACGTCTATGAGGACATGAAGCTCCTGATTGAAAAAAAGCTTGCTAAGTTTGAAAAATTCTTCCCCGGCTCGGGTGATGCAACCGCCACGCTCAGCTGTAAACATAACAAAAAATTCATCGAAATCACCATAGCCGCTGCGGGCACACTGTTCCGCAGCGAGGTAGGTGCCGAGAGCTTCCGCGATGCTCTTGACGATGCCGTAACCAACATTGAGCGTCAAATTCGCAAGAACAAGACCAAATTGGCGCGCCGCTTACGCGAGAACGTTTTTGTTCCCGCGGTTGAGGAATATTTTGACGATGCTCCCGACGAAACGGAAGAAGAAATCATTCGCACAAAGACCTTCCCCGCAAAGCCCATGTCCCCCGAAGAAGCCATTTTGCAGATGAACCTCTTGGGTCACCAATTCTTCGTATTCATTGATGACCAAAGCGAGGATACCTGCGTGGTTTACAAGAGAAATGACGGTGGCTATGGTTTACTTGTTCCCGAAAAGGGATAAAACCAAACAGAATATAACGCAAGGGCGGCAGATTTCTGCCGCCCTTTTGATGTTGAAAATGTTTTAGTAATAAGTTACTGTGCCGTCTTTTGTAATTTCACCGTCAGTGCAGTAGATGGTGTAGGTACCAGTGGAGTGGTCCCAATCAGAAGCCTTTTCAATAGCATTCCATTCTGCAGCAGTTCCTTCAAAAGTGATGCTTGTAAGGCTATAGCACTGCCAGAAGCCCCCCTCGCCGATGCTCGTTACGCTATCTGGTATTGTGATGCTTGTAAGCTTATAGCAATCGTAGAAAGCACAATAGCCGATGCTCGTTACGCTATCTGGTATTGTAATGCTTGTAAGGCTATGGCAACCTTGGAAAGTAGCCTCACCGATGCTCGTCACGCTATCGGGCATCGCGATACTTATAAGGACGCGGCAACCTTGGAAAGCGTCCTCACCGATGCTCGTTACGCTATTTGGTATTGTGATATTTGTAAGGTTAAAGCAATTTTCAAAAGCAGAATTGCCGATACTTGTTACACTATCGGGTATCGTGATACTTGTAAGGTTATCGCAATAGTGGAAAACATGATCTCCAATGCTTGTCCCGTCTGTAATGACAACTGTTTTTAGAGATGTAGGAACTAAATCATCATTATAGGAATATAAAGTTGCACCAAAAATATATCCAAAGTGTGTATTATCGGTCCCATTTTTTGTTTTGCCTACAAACGGCAACGTAATACTTTCAAGACTACTGCAACCGGAGAAAGCGCCATAGCCGATGCTCATAACATTCTCGGGAATTGTAACGCTTGTAAGGATATTGCAACTGCAGAAAGCATAATCGCCGATGCTCGTGACACCATTGCCAATTGTGATACTTGTAAGGCTACTGCAATTGTAGAAAGCCTCATTGCCAATGCTCGTGACGCCATCGGGTATCGTAATGCTTGTAAGTTTAGAGCAACCATAGAAA
>JAZSFM010000124.1:0-7570 GCA_045532215.1 Eubacteriales bacterium
CCGGCGGCTTGCCGCCGGTCCGTCAAGTTTGTCCGGAGATCCGGCCAAACGTCGCACAAAGGAGGCTTTTTTCAAACTCTCAATTCCCTTATATGTTCCCACTGATATTTGTCACATCAATGCCTCCCTCCGGGAGGGAGGTGGCGAGCGGTCGGGGACTCGCGGCCGTGCGAGCCGGAAGGAGCCTGCGCAACTAACGCATCGCGCTCGCCATAAAACGAGTGCGTTTCTTTCGTGCACGCGGGCTCCTCCCTACGCCGCTTGCGGCGTTTTCCCTCCGCCCGGAGGAGGGCTCAAATGCATAACGCCACAATGAAATAACGGATGAAAAGTGATTTTGCTTTTCATCCGTTTTTTATAATCAATTATTCAAAGTAGCACTTATATTCAGGTTCACAAATCAATTCTTTCATCAATTCTTCTTCTCGCTCAAAAATGGATTTGACTCCGCTTCCCATGAGGGGGCACCAATAACCGGGGAGAGCATCTTTTTCTTTGCCAATAAACTGCCATTCATCCTCATCAAAAGCATATATTTCTTCTAATCCGTAAGATAAAAAGCCTTTTTTACTTTTGATAATAACGTATCGCTTTGTTTTGTCTTTGGAATAAATAACTTTTACAACTTCATCCAAAAACGAATCTAATTGTTTGTCATACATGATTTCCACAACAGATTCCCAAGGTGGCATAGGGGGGATTTGAGCTACTTTCTTCTTGAAAACAGATGCTATCCAATTTTTCATATTCTCCCTACTTTCGTCAATTTTATTTTTTCCCCTTTATTTTAGCACAAAAGCAATAGGGTGTCAAGCGTCTCGTACAAAAACACGTAGGGCGGGAGCACGCCCCCGCCCTACAATATGATTTTACATTTGCAATGTAGGGGCGACCATTGGTCGCCCTCCTTTATACACGGTATGCGTTCGTCCTCGACGCCCCGCTTTATAAAAAAAGAACATCGCTCGGGTTCAAGCGGTGTTCTTTGTTTTTTTAAATTAATTGATCTGCTTTCAAACGCAGCCTTCCTTTTCGGGTTTCTCCATCGAAGGAGCGGAGAACGAAGCGTCCGTGACCGCGCACAGAGACGGTAATGGGCGGCGTAAGGACGGTATCTACGCGTTCCTCGGGTTCAAAGTCGACCTCAACCAAACCGCTTTTTACAGCGTTTTGTGCCGCCTCTCGTGAGAGGTTGCAGAGCGCGGCAATCACGCAATCGAGGCGCGGTGATGCGACGGTGTCGCTGATGGGACGATACTTTTTGCCATCTGTGAAGGTTTCGTCAAGGGTACACTCGCGGCAGCGGACGGTATCCGCGCCAACCTTTGTCAGCTCTCCCATCAAAAACATACCAATCGTGCGAGGGCAAAAGAGAATGGCGCTGTGCTCGTTCTGTACGGCAATGTCGCCAATGGCATCGCGCTCGATGCCCAGCCCTAAAACAGCCCCGAGATAATCGCGGTGTGAAAGATTGCGAAAGCCACTGCCTTTGATGGAGAGTGACACTACGGCATCTGTTATTTCTTCTGCGAGATATTCTTTGAGCATCACATACCGCTCAAGATCGTCTTCGGGGAGCATTGCCGTCAAGTAGTCGGGCAGAAGAAAGAGACACGTTCTTTCAGCGTCATAATGACCGCCCCAAAACCAATAGGAACCTTTCATTCCGTGTGCATCCAAAAGCCGTTCGGCACGGCGACGCTCGCGCATCGTCAAAAAGGGAATCTGTGCAACACTTCCCGAGGTGCATTTGCGAATGGCATCTTCAAGACGCGCTTCAAACAGGTCGCGCGAGTTCTCCAATGCCATTACAGCAGTACCTCCAAAAGAGTTTGCAAAATCATAATGGTAATGAACGCAAAGAAAAACGCCATATCAATGGGCACGCCTACAAACCAATTCATCTTTTCAAACAGCTTGCGAAAGGGGAGGATGATTGGCTCGGTGATGGTATACAGAAAAGACGACAGAGGACCATCCCCCATAGGATCGATCCAAGAAAGAATTGCGCGAGCGAACATGGCAATATCCAAAACGCCCAAAAGAGCCAGCGCAACATTTTTGATAAGATTGATCACGTATAACATACGGTTCTCCTTTTTGGGAAAAAGTTCAATGCAAAGGGCTGTTACGCAAATCGCAACAGCCCTTTATGCGTGGAATGACGCTTATTGTGCGTCTTCCTCAACAACAACTTCCTCTTCCTCGGTTACTTCGGGAGCGGGTTCCTCAACGGGCTCCTCTGCGGGGGCTTCGGGTTCGGGCGCAAAGCCGGAGATATCAACACCGGAGGGAGAGATAACAATGGTGTTCTTGTTGGTTCTGATCATCTCGCCGCCAAGCACGTATGCAACGCCGGAGAGGAAGTCAACCAGGCGGTGCGCTTGCTCTTTGGTCAGGCGGCTGATGTCGAGCAGAACGATGCAACCATCTTTGAGCTTGTCGGCAATTTTGGTTGCCTCAATGTGGCTCTTGGGTTGGAGCAGTTTCAGGGATACCTTTTCTGCATCGCTTGCAGAACGGAACTCGGGTTCCTTGCGCGCGGGGTTTTCAAGTGCAGCAACACTGTTTTCAACGGTGTCGGGCATTTGAATATCTTCGGGCATTACGTAGAGCTCGTTCTCGTCGTAGCTCTCATCAAAATCCGCATTGTCATTGCGAACAAATCTTTTCAACAAATTCATTTTGTGCCTCCTATATGTTCCTCATACAAAATACTTTATTCGTGTGGCGCAAACAATGCGCGACCGACGCGAACGATATCCGCGCCCTCTTCGATAGCAACTTCAAAACTATCCGACATTCCCATCGACAAAATGGGCCTACCTATATTATGAAGTTTTTTTTGCCAAATGTCAAGACATAATTGAGAAGTTTTGCGAAAATATTTGCGATATTCTTCATTTTTTTCGCATTTTGGCGCCATTGTCATAAATCCGCAGAGATTTATGTGCGAAAATTGATCGAGCGCTTCGCAAAACGCCGCGACGTCATCGGGGGCAATTCCGCTCTTGTTTTCTTCCATACCGCTGTTGATTTCCACCAAAACGTCCATCGTTAGGTTGTGTTTTGCGGCTTGTTTTTCAATTTCTGCGGCAAGGGGGAGACTATCGAGTGAGTGGATCATTGATACCTTATCAATGATGTACTTGACTTTGTTTTTTTGCAGGGTGCCGATGAAATGCACGCGCAGATTTTCGCGGTTGAGTGCATCCCAATGCTCGAGCAGTTGTTGCACGCGGTTCTCACCAATGTTGTTCACCCCGAGAGAATGCAAATAATTGATGTGCTCAACGTCGGTGTATTTGACAGCCGCCAAGAGTGTGACCTCGCGACCGCCGGACCGCTCTGCCGCGGCATCTATGCGCGCACGGATGTCGGCAAGGTTTTTGTCAACGTATGAAAATGCCGTCATCGGTACACCTTCCCTTCATAAAGATCGTTGCCCGAAACGATCATAATATCATTTTCTTCCAACTTTGTCAAAGAGCCCTCGCCCGGGAACTTTGCAATGGCATACCCATCGCCGCGCCAAATGATGTCGGCTTGGCGGAAGCGCACGGTGCTCTCCTCAAAAATATACACACCTGTCACACCGTTTTGCGTAACGAGTGCGGTTTCGGGAATGTAAAATCCATAGGTTTCGCCCACGGTAATCTCGACTGTTTGCTTGCGATAGAATAAGAAATCATTTGGGTGGCTTTCACTGCGGAATACGGCAAGCACTTTTCCGGAGCCCGTTACCATTTTTTCTAGTGTGAGAGTGGCGGTGGCATCATCGTTTTCGGGGAATGTGAAGCGATAACTTTTGCCTGTTTGAAAACCCACCGTTGCAGAGGGGGAGAGCTCCATAGCCAAATACCACTCATAGCCATAAACAAGCTTGCCAACCGTTTGCCCCTCGGGTGTGACGGGAGTGCTTTCGGCAAGCGTGTGGAGGGCATCGGGGGTGAGTGTTTCGAGCGCCTGTTTGCTAAAAATGCTCTCGTAGCCATCTACGTAGCCGTTGTCGTAGAACAATCCCGAGGACGCTTCACTTTTTACATCGGTAACACCGGCACCGCCGATGAGTGTGTTTTTTTCGTCCTTTAAGGATTGCAGATGATTTTTGGTCTCATCGGTCTCGCCCACCAAAGAAACGTAGCGGTTGAGGGCGATGAGCAGTTTTTCTTCCAAGATGGGAATTTGGTCAAGCTTGCCCTCGTTGGTTGCTGCGCTGATCTCACGATAGAGAGCGGTATATTCCGCACGATATTTATTCGCTTCAGACAGGGGAGTGCCCGGCTTGAGTTGCGCTTTTTCAAGGATGCGAATGGCGCGGTTGATGCGCGTCAGGCGCAGTTGTGCAGACGCGAGCGCGTCACCGCTTGCATCGGTTGACCAAACCTTGGCAACCGAGACGTTTTTGGCAACCTTGGTACCGTTTTCCACCAAGGTGTCAACCAATCCCGTGGTGGATGTGGTGAGCGCTTCCTCATTTCGGAAAAGATATGCTTCCGCCGAGGTGATTTGCGTGTCGGTGATGCGGCGCACGGGGGTTGTGAGAACGTTGCCCATAGCAAAGCCCATCGCGTGAGCCACCGTATAAACAATGAGCCCGAGCATTGCCAAAGTGACGGCAATGCGCAAGCCGTATTTTTTCAAAAATCCCGTACGTGTCATGTTTCGGCCCTCTCTTTTGCAAAATGAGAGACGATCTCAGTGCAAACATCGTCAAGGGAGCGAGGTGTGCCGTCTTGTTCCATCTCTACCCATTCCACATAGGGCTTTGCGGTAAACCACGTGAGTTGGCGTTTTGCGTAACGACGGGTTGCGGTTTTGAGGTTTTCGGCGGCTTCGGTCAGTGTTTCGCTGCCACCGAGATAGCCGAGTAGTTCTTTGTAGCCAATGGCTTGGGCGGCGGTGAGGTTGACCTCGAACACGCCCGCATCCAAGAGTTGTTTGGTTTCCTCGAGTAGTCCGTCTGCAAGCATCACATCCACGCGGCGGTTGATGCGATCGTAGAGCACCTCGCGTCGTGGATAATGCAAACCGATCACCGTGGCATCATAAGGCGATTCGCCAACCTGCGAGCGGCGGTCGAATTCGCTCTTTGGGATGCCTGTTTGTTCAAAAATCTCAAGCGCGCGAACCACACGCTTGACGTTGTTTTCGTGAATGGCATCGGCACTTTCGGGATCAACCGCGCGGAGCCGCTCGTGCAGAGCGTGTGCGCCATTTTCTTGAGCGTATTGAAAGAGAGAGGCGCGCAGACCTTCATCGGCGTGGGTTTCTTCCATCTCACCGCACAAAAAACGGTCGAGATACAATCCCGTACCGCCGCAAAGAATCGGGAGTTTGCCGCGCGCGGCAATATCTTTTACGACTTCACTTGCCATCGATACGTATTCGGCACAAGAGAAAGGCGCATCGGGTTCCACCGCATCGATGAGATGATGGGGAATACCGCACATTTCTTCCACAGTCGGCTTTGCCGTACCGATGTCCATGCGGCGGTAGACCTGCATCGAATCGCAGGAGATGACCTCGCCACCAAGACGACGGGCAAGCTCAACCGCGACTGCTGTTTTTCCGCTTGCCGTAGGGCCGACTATGGCAAGAATTTTGATTTTTTGTTCAGTTACCATAGCATCCTCCTGCAAGCATTTACAAAATGGGGCGCACACCACCCCATTTTAGAATCTATATAATTATTATACAATAGAATCGCGCGTTTGTCAAGAAAGAATCATACGCCTGCGCAATTATTCTGCACCGATGCAGTCCAATACATCAATAAGCGTTTTGTCCTTACCAAGATAGATATCGGACGCTGCAACAAGTCGCTCTTGCGCGGTTTGGTGAGCATCATAAACGCCAACCGTCACAAAGCCCGCGCCCTTTGCCGTTTCGAGCGCGAGAGCGGAGTCTTCAAACACGGCGGTCTCGCACAGAGGCGTTCCCAATACTTTTGCCGCTGCCAAAAAGACGTCGGGGCGTTCCTTTCCTACACCAAAATCGGAGCAGGATAGAATGGTTTCGGATGTGAAAAATTGGGCAAGGTCGCAACTTTCAAGGGCAATATCAAGATAGCGTCGATCGGTGGCGGATGCGAGACAGATGCCCACACCCCTGTCGCGAAGCGCCGATAAAAGTTCCTTTGCACCTGCCTTTGGAGTGACCACGGTGGTATAAAAACGATGAACGTACTTGGCGGCAAAATCGTCGAATTCCTCGGCAGAGCAGGGGATTTTGAGGTAGCCGTGAATATAGGAGATGGCTTGACTGAAAATCATCGTGCGCACGTGCGTGTCAAAATGCTCGGCATCCATACGGAAGTTAGCGTCGCCAAAATAACGCTCGCCCATATCTTTCCAAAAGCAATCCCAAAAGGAAAGGGAGTCGACAAGCGTTCCGTCCATATCAAAAATGGCTCCTTGAATTTTCATAAAAACCTCCCTGTGTTACGCGTGGTGTTAATGTTAGAATTATTATACCATTTCCAAAGACAAATTGCAAGCAGGTATAAAAGAAAAAGTCGAAGGAATCGGGCGACGGTCTACTGCGGCTCGGTCACGCTCGTGTTCTGACAGTCCACCGGACTGTCATTCATTACACTCGCGCCGCTTCGCTACCTCGATGCCTCGCCACAAACGAATTACACGTGAATAAAAACGGGCGATTCGTGAATCGCCCCTACAATGAATTTTGTAATACCCCGTAGTAGGGGCGACCATTGGTCGCCCGTCACAAACAAATTTTGGTCGCACAAAAAACGGATGCTTTGTGGCATCCGTTTTGATATTATTTTCTTTCCAAATCAAACACCGAGTTTGGATTGTATTCTGCAAACACGTTGATGCAATCGAAGCAAATAGAAATGTCGTTGAAGATGTTTTCTCGTTTGATGCGGCAGAGTTTTGTTGTTTTTGGCTTTTGTCGGCACACAAAGCATTCCTCGCCCGCGTTTGTTCCTGTAATTGCCAACGTATCGCACATAAATTCATCGGGTGTTTTGCCGATTTCGTGTAGATACGCTTCAGCAGAGCCGTCTCTTTTTGGGGATTCGGGAATCAATTCTTCTAATTTCCAAATAACGTCTTGGTGGAGTGGAGCAATCATTTAGAGTACCTCCTAAAAACAAAAAGGTGTGCACAACCGAAGCTATGCACACCGAAAAACGCAAACCCCGATTGTTGTCACACAAACCGATAGGAATAGGAATATTTCAGCCACACCCCAACCGTTAAGGATTTACGTTTTTACGCAACGTAAACCGTTGGGGTATTATTTTGGCCGAAAAAGGGTACAGTTATCCCTACAAAAGAAAAAGACCTATCCCAAAATTATGCAGTTTGTGTGACACCTTGATTATAACACGAGGGAATGTGTTTGTCAATGGGTTTTTGAAAAATACACTCCAACAAACTCACTCAGGATGACATACAAAAGGGTCGTTTGCTATCATCTTTTGTTTTTTCGCGACGACCTCGATGCCTCGCCACGAACGAATTACACGTGAATAAAAGGCGGGCGATTCGTGAATCGCCCCTACAATGAATTTTGTAATGCTCCGTAGGGGCGATTCAAG